>CAZDGO010000006.1:0-20902 GCA_964504825.1 uncultured Gaiellales bacterium | reverse complement strand
GCACAGTGCCCCGGTCAGTCGTCGTGACAGCCCAAAGGTTCGGCTGCGTCGGCCACGGCGCCCACCTCGATCACAGAGCTTGTCGCCTCGCGAAGAGCGTCCACGATCGAGGTTTCGTCAAGCCCCGTGCCTATCAGGTTGATCCTGCCCGAGCCACCGCAGGACCACGGTGTCTCGTGCAGACGATGCGAAGCCAGGTCGAGGCGCACGCACCCATCGCCCACGTCGAATACGCCCTTTGCCCGCAGCACGTCGCCGAAATGACCTTCCAAGGTCGTCTGGAAGAACGCCCGCATGGCGGGGCCGTCCACCGGTCCGGGAATCTCTGCCGAGAACGACTCGTAGCCCTCAAGCCGGGCAGTGGGACCGTCGGCGGACGGCAGTGGTGCCAAGAGCGGCGCCACCGTCTCCCAGGAGAACGCGCCGTACGTGGTAGGTACGATCACGGCCTCGGGATTACGCCGTTCCAGGTCGGCGGTGACCGCGGTGATGGCTTCGGGTTCAGCCAGATCGGTCTTGTTGAGCAGGATGAGCTGCGCCAATCCGATCTGGGCATCAACGAACGTCTCGCTCATGTTGACGAACCAGTCGTAGTCGTCCACATCGAGCACCAACACCGTGCGCAGCTCGGAGATCAGGTGTGCCACCCGAGGGTGGGTCAATGCCTGCAGGACGTCTCGCATGGACGCCACTCCCGACGGCTCCACCACCACGTGCTCGGGCGCATACGTAGCCGCGATATCCTCGATCTGCAGCATGAAGTCGGCTTTCAGAGTGCAGCAGATGCAGCCGCTGGCCAGCTCCCGCACCGCTCCCCCTTCGCCCTCCAAGAGAGCGCCGTCGACACCCACCTTCCCGAACTCGTTCACCAGGAGCACGGTCTTGGCCGGATCCATCGCCCTTTCGCGCAGCAGGTGGAGAATGGTGGTGGTCTTTCCCGATCCGAGAAACCCCCCGATTACGTCTACGAACATAGGTACCTCCTAGGACGCCGCCGTTGATGGTCGATGGTGTGTCAGTATCCCAGCCGCGACACCAAGGAGAGCCCGGCGAGCAGCACGACGGCGATCACCACCTGAACCACGACGTTCCCCACGAAGGTGCTCCTACGCCGGCCCGACTCCGGACGCCCCGTTCGCGCCCACACTCACGAGTTCCGCCGCCGCGGCGGCTTCCTTCGCCTGCCTGTCGCGCAGCATCTTCTGCTCCCGCGTCTGGATCAAGTTTCCGATCGCCCAGTTCAAGGGCGTGTCGACACCGTAGTACTCGCCGCGCTCCACCACCGCGAGGTTGAGGGTGTCGATCTCGGTGGGTGCGGCATCCTCAATGTCCTGCACCATGGACACCTTGTTGTCACCAACCCAGTCGAGTGTCTTGATGACGTAATCGTCGGGATTCTCCAGCTCGGCGAACGTAAAGCCTTGCGCCCGAGCGACCGCCGCCACTTCTTGCGCCAGCGCGCGTACCAGATGATTCGCCGGCTCGATCTCCTGGATCTCCCGACCGGTAAGACCCGTGAGCGCAGCGACGGCGTTGACTGAGACATTGGCCAGTAACTTGCGCCAGATGGACTCGCGCACATCACCCCGGATCCGGTGGCTCTCGAAGCCGGCCGCGTTGAACATGTCCACCAGCCGATCCAGTCCAGGGTCGTCCGCACCGTCATACCGGCCGATGGAGATGCCCCCCATCCCCCCGTTGTACTTGATGAGAGTATGGCTGAGCGGCATGGCGCTGTGCGCGGTCACTCCGCCGATCACCTTCTCACGGCCCACGACCTCTTGGATCCGCTGCAGGTTCTTCAGACCGTTCTGCAGCGAGAGTACGTAGGTATGGGGCCCGACCATAGGCAAGGCCAGTTCCGCGGCCGAGGTGGTGTGGTAGCCCTTCACCGAGATCTGGACGAGGTCGACGACCCCCACCTCGGTGGGATCGGCGGTGACCCGCACCGCCCTGTGCCGGCGGCTGCCGTCGGGCATGATCAGCGTCAGTCCGTCGCGGCGGATGGCGTCGATCTTGGCCTTGTCGACATCGACGAGTGTGATGTCGAACCCCGCGTCGGCAAGCAGGAAGCCGAATGTGCCTCCAAGGGCCCCGGCTCCCATGATGGCGATCTTCATCCCTATGTCCCCCCTTGGCGCCTCCCAGTCGACTGGTCGGCTGCCGATGTGCATCCTGGCGGCGTGCAGTCGTCTGCCCGGTCGCCCGCATGCATACACTAGCGCGTGCGACCCGCACCGTCCAGACCGCCGGTCAAGTGTCCGCGTCCCCACGGGGTGTCTGGTGTGGAGGGGCGTTCACGACTCAGGGAGGCGGACGATACGATGGCGACGGCCTCTGGAACGTAGGCCGGCTGCCGCAGCAATAAGATCGAGAGCAGGATCGAGCTCTGACCTGCGCGCGGGCGCACGCTTTCCGCTATGCTAGCGGCAACAACCGGCCACGCGGGAAGGAACAGGGGCACGCCCTATGGTAGACCACGAACGCACCCTCGCCGTCTTCATCGATTTCGAGAACCTCGCCATCGGCTTCAAGCGCCGCCGAGGCGATTTTGACATCCAGAAGATCCTCGAGCGTCTCCTGGAGAAAGGCAAGGTCATCGTCAAGAAGGCCTACGCCGACTGGAACGAGTACAAGCAGTACACCACGCCGCTGCACGAGGCGGCTATCGAGCTCATCGAGATCCCCCGGCGCAGCATGACGGGCAAGAACTCGGCCGACATCCGCCTGGCGGTCGACGCCATGGACCTTGCTTGGTCGAAGGAACACATCGACACCTTCGTGATCGTGTCAGGCGACTCCGACTTCTCCCCCCTGGTCTCGAAGCTCAAGGAAAATGGGAAGCACATCATCGGCATCGGCATGAGGGACTCCACCTCCGACCTGCTGGCCCAGAACTGCGACGAGTTCATCTTCTACGAGGATTTGGAGAAAGCGCCCGAGGTCGTCCCTGCCGCTACCGTGCCCGCCGATGTTCCCCCGAAGAAGAAGGAAGTGTTCGACCTGCTCTTCGAGTCCATCGCCGCGCTTATCCGCGAGAACAGAGACCCCATCTTCGCCTCCATGGTGAAAGACACGATGCAGCGGAAGAAGCCCTCGTTCAGCGAGTCGAGCTACGGCTACCGCAGTTTCAGCGAACTCCTGGAGGACGCCGAAAAGGTGGGCTTCATCAACGTGCGCCGCGACCGCAAGGCCGGCGGCACCTACGTGGTGGAGGGCTTTACGAAGTAGACTGGTAGTCGCGCATGGGTGCGACGCTACCGGCCCTTGCACGCGCGGTCGTTGCGCTGGAGGTCGCTACCTAGGCATGCTCAGTCGCGACGCACTCCTACGGGCCGGCCTGCAGAGCTAAGGGAGACCGGTGCGGAACGACTCGGCCAGCTCGGCGGGCAGTCCGGCCGCGAGCGCGGCTCGGGCGGTTTCCTCCGCGTCGTAGCCGACTCTCACCGACTCCGCCTCGACCCGGCCCGGCGCCAACCGGAGAATAGTGTAGGCCGCCCGTGGGTCCCCATCCTTAGGTCTGCCCACCGACCCCACGTTGACAAAATGTACGCGCCCGTACTCTCGATGCCAGGGGGCGTGGGTATGGCCGAACACCAGTACGTCGGCGTCCTCAGCGGCGGCGAGCCGTTCGTATGTGCGGGGATCGCGGTCGTTCAGCAGGTACTCGTTGATCCTGCGCGGGCTGCCGTGCACCAGGTGCAACCGATACCCTCCGGCCTGGATGCGGAGTTCGCGGGGGAGCAATCGGAGCCACGCCTTGTCGTCCGGCGAGAGCGCGCCGACCGTGAACCGGTAGGACGCGTCGCCGATGCGCCGGGCCGCGTCATCCGCGTAGTAACACCCGCAACCGCCACGCTCGAAGCCCACGCCGTCGTCATAGTTGCCCATGACGCACGGGAGGTTGGCGGCGCGGATGAGATCGGCCACGCCTCCCGGGTCAGGCCCATACCCCACCAGGTCGCCCAAGCAGTACACGCGCTCGATGCCGCGCGCTTCGATGTCAGCCAGGACCGCCCGGAGCGCGAGTGCGTTGCCGTGGACGTCGGAGATGAACGCAAGGATGTCAGCCATGCCTCACTCCTAAAACGCCCTTGACCCGGTCGCCACTGTCGTCATCGTGAATTACGCCCGCTCAGCGAGGTAGAGCGGAATCTCGAAGCCGCTCACCGGCCCTACCTCGACCCGCCAGCGGGTCAGCCGCTGGACGTCGCTCCTGAACCGTTCGGCCAGCCCGGGGATGAGGAGCTCGGTGTGCCCTACCAGGCGGGGTAGGCCGGCGGTGTTCATCGCATTGTAGACGTTGCCGGCCTTGAACCATCGCTCCTCGACCGCGTTGTCCACGCTGTAGCCGTGGGTGTCCGCGATAAGCAGGTGCAGCGATAGGTTGGCGGCCGTGAAGATCTCGTCGAGCACCGTGATGGTGTCGACGAAGTTCCCGGTGACAAGTACGGGTGAGTCGCGCCCCGGGTCGCCGAAGGGCCGGTACGGCTCCTCAACGGTCTTCATCCACTGGTCGTAGGGGAGGATGCGGGGCATGAGGGGTATGACGGCGTCCATGGCCTCGGCCATGGGGCCGCCAAGCTCGGGGCAATCCGCAGCCCGGCACGTCTTGCCGATCAGCTGCTCGGCGAAGACCGCGCAGGTGGGTGCGCCGCACCGGCCGCAGTCCGTGCCCGGCAGGTAGCGCAGCACATCGGCAGCTTGCAGAGGATAGGTTTCGGCATGTTCGTCGACGACCATGGTGCCTCCTTCCGTCGTTTCGTTCCGGCCCGCCCGAACTCCTTCTCGGTCCCGAAGGTCGTGACGAGGGGGCTCAACTCAGACCCTCTCGGCCCTGTCGGATGTCTTTCGCCCCCTGACAACTACATGCGGGTCAACCACCGACGGACAGCCGAGATCGGCCCCATCCGCGCTCGAGCCCACGGTCGCGTACGCCGGCTCACCGCCCCAGTACCGCCGCTGGAAGTACAGGGCCACATTCACGAGACCGATCAGCACCGGCACCTCCACCAGCGGACCGATGACGGCCGCGAAAGCCTGTCCCGAGTCGATGCCGAAGACCGCGATGGCCACCGCGATGGCCAACTCGAAGTTGTTGGAGGCGGCCGTGAACGACAGGGTGGCGGTCTTGGAGTAATCGGCTCCCAGCCGCCGGGCCATCCAGAAGCTGACGAAGAACATCACCACGAAGTAGATGAGGAGCGGAATGGCGATGCGCACCACGTCCAAGGGCAGCTGCACGATGATCTCGCCCTTCAAGGAGAACATCACCAGGATGGTGAAGAGCAGGGCGATGAGTGTCAAGGGGCTGATGCGGGGGATGAACTCGCGGTGGTACCACTCCTTGTTCTTCAGGCGGATGAGGACGAAACGGGTGACGATGCCGGCGATGAAGGGGATGCCCAGGTAGATGAACACGCTCTTCGCGATCTGGCCGATGGTGATATCCACGGTGGCACTCGCGAGCCCAAGCCACTTGGGCACTACGGTGATGAACACCCATGCGTACACCGAGTAGAAGAGCACCTGGAACACCGAGTTGAAGGCCACCAGCCCGGCGGCGTACTCCGTGTCGCCTTTCGCCAGCTCGTTCCACACGATCACCATGGCGATGCAGCGGGCTAGGCCGATCAGAATGAGCCCCTGCATGTACTCAGGTTTGTCGGAGAGCAACAGCACGGCGAGCGCGAACATGAGGATGGGTCCGATGACCCAGTTCTGCACCAAGGAGAGCCCCAAGATGCGGTAGTTGCGGAAGACCTCCCCCAGCTCCTCGTACTTCACCTTGGCCAGGGGCGGATACATCATCACGATGAGACCGATGGCGATGGGGATGGACGTGGTACCCCAGCCGGCCTTGGTGATGACGCCGGAGACACCCGGCCACGCCCACCCCACACCGACTCCGATGGCCATAGCAAGGAAGATCCAGAGGGTCAGGAAGCGATCGAGGAACGAGAGACGGTGCATCAGACCTTCTTCGGTGGGAGTGGGTCCGATCCCGCAGTCGCGACGAGATCAAGAAGCGCCCGCCGCCCTGTCGGCGGCTCGGCGCACCAGGGCACGAGACAGAAGCGGGCGGCCAGTCCCTCGACTGTGCGCACGTGACCGGCTTCGAGCAGGCGGCGCGCACGCAGGAGAGGGTCCGTCACCGCCGTCGGCGTCAAGCTCTGGTTGACGACCCAGGCGAACGGCGAGATCCCGGCGCGATCCAAGTCTCGTGCGAGTTGCTCGGCTTCGTTGACCGGCGTCGCCTCGGGCAGAACGACCAAGATGACCTTCGTGAACTCGGGGTCCCGCAGCCGGGGGAGCAACTGCACCACTTCCGGAGCCACTTGGCCGCTCTGGCGACCCAGCTCGCGGTGGTAGGCGAGGGCGGCGTCGAGCAACAGGATGGTGTGGCCCGTGGGCGCGGTGTCGAGCACGACAAAGCCCCCACGACCTTCGGCGACCGTCCGCGCGAAGGCTCGGAAGACGGCGATCTCCTCGGTGCACGGGGAACGCAGGTCCTCCTCGAGCAGTGCCTGCCCTTGGTGGTCAAGACCCGCCCCAGCCTCTGCCATCACCTCAGCGCGATAGCGGGCGACCTCAACCTCCGGATCGATGCGCGAGACGGTGAAGCCGGTCGGGGACGCGTCGAGGGCACGCTCGAGACCCGCCGCCGGATCGGTGGTACTCAGGTGCACCGGGTAGCCCCGCTCGGAGAGGGCGAAGGCAACCGCGGCGGCGACGGTGGTCTTGCCCACGCCTCCCTTGCCCATGGTGAGCACCACTCCGTGCCCCGAGGCGGCGATCTCGTCGATGAGTTCGCCCACGTTGCTTCCCGCCCCCCGGGCGGACGACTCCGCGGGGCGACCGGGTCCGGCGTCCGTTGCGCGGTACTCCCGCTCTCCCCGCCAGAAGGCCCGCAGCGCGGCGACACCCAGCGGCGCGTATGCGACCAGGTCGAAATCCGTCCGTTCGAGGTCTCGCAGCGCCGTGGGCAGAGCCCTCAAAGCCGCGCGGCCCCGTGCCTCGAGCGCCACGGCGAGCGGATCCCCCGCATCGGAGGCCTCGAAGACCGCGTTCAGCATGAGACGCTGGTGCACGATGCCGATGCCGCGAAGCTCGGTGCTGGTGCGGGCCGCTTCGGCAAGCGCCGATGACTCCGGTCGCGTTACCAGGACAAGCGTGGTCTGCTCGCCATCGGCGAGTGCCGCCAGGGTAGCCGCGTAGAGGGCGCGCTGGCCCTCGAGGCCCGCCAGGGGTCCCAAACAGGACGTCCCCATCGAGTTGGTGGCCAGGAAGTCGGTCCAGGCAGTCGGAAGGGACAGCAGCCGCAGCGTGTGACCGGTAGGAGCGGTGTCGAACACCACGTGGTCGAATCCGGCGGTCGCCTCCGGGTCGCCCAGGATCCGCGAGAACTCATCGAAGGCGGCGATCTCGACCGTGCAGGCGCCCGACAATTGCTC
This sequence comes from uncultured Gaiellales bacterium, assembly GCA_964504825.1. Taxonomy (GTDB): domain Bacteria; phylum Actinomycetota; class Thermoleophilia; order RBG-16-64-13; family RBG-16-64-13; genus JAJZQZ01. Next base: position 13,448 of record CAZDGO010000006.1, on the reverse strand, counting down.
CTCGATGCCGGCTAACGACGCGTCCGGCAAGACCCCCCGGTAGGGTCCGACGACGCGCTCGCGATAGGCGGCCGCGGCTGCGACCGGGTCGAGGTTGTAGGCGGTGAGACCGGGGGCGCCTTCAACAGCGACGGGGCGCGACGGAATCTCGGTTCCCAGCACATCGCTCAGGTTGGACGCGGGGTCGGTGCTCACCAGCAGCACCCGCCCGCCCAGGTCGGACAGGGCGACCGCCGTGGCGCAGGCGATCGAGGTCTTGCCCACGCCCCCCTTACCGGTGAAGAAGAGGTGCCTGCTCGCAGCCGCGAGCAACGCCGAGCGTCCCATCAGGAACAGCAACCCCCGCCGGGACCGGCCGGGGTGGGCGCGCGGCAGTCGCCGACTGTACTGGGAGAAAAGAGGCTGGGTCGGCTGTCTACCAGGAGTCCGACGAGCTTCGCCAGTGTGTCCCGCTCCGGGTAGGCGGCCCGGCTCACGATCTGCCCGTCGACCACGATCAAGGGGAGGCAGTCCATGCCCTCCTCCTCGAGCGCCGTCCGCACCACGGCGCTCTCCGCGAAGGCGCCGGGCTGCTGCGCCAGGTTGAAGCGCTCCGCGGCAAGCCCGTTCGCCTGGAGCCAATCCAGATCGGCGGCGAAACGGACCAGCGCCGGATCGACGGAGGGTCCGCAGACACCTGTGGAACAACACATCGGCGGGTCGAAGATCTGGATCTGAGTCATCACGATCCTACCTTTCTACAGGTGGCTGTGGCAGGGGAGGTGGCTGATCAAAGTGAGCCTAAGAGCGCCTTGAGTCGCCGGAGGCCGCCAGGCTCAAGGCAATAGCAGACCTGCGGCGCCGCGATCTCCCCGCGGATAAGACCCGCGCCTTTCAGGATTTTGAGATGCTGGGAGACGGTCGATTGCGCCAATGGCAACTCGTCTACCAGTTCGCCGCACACACACGTCTCGCGCTCGGCCAGGAGGCGTAAGATGCGCACCCGGGCCGGATGCGCGATCGCCTTGGCGAGCAGAGCGAGTTCGTGGTCGTCGAACACACCCTCGGAAAGGTCGTGGTCGGGGGCGGGTGGCGGGCACAAGGCCGAGCACGGGTTGGTTGGTTCAGCCTCCATCGTTATTAGACGATAGACGAATCGACTTCCCATGTCAAGTCTTGCTTTGGGCGAATCCCAGTTCCCGTTCTCGATCAGTGTTCCGCAGATTCATCACCATGATGATGCCCGCAGGTACCTTCCGACTGCTCGATGGCGCCGCTCAGAAACGCCGCAAGCACATCATCGACGGGACCACTCACGCCACAGTACAACGTGAAGCCGGCCGCTTTGAGCGCCTGCCGCATCGGCGCTCCCATGCCACCTGCCAGGATGACCTCCGCGCCCTGGGCCTTCAAGAAGCCCGCGAGGCCGCCATGGTCATGCTGCAGGCCCTCGACGGGGCGCACGGCCCCTGAGAGCACCTTGCCATCCCCCACCTCAGCGATAAAGAAGGCTTCCGTGCGCCCGAAATGTCCGTTTACCTCTCCGTCCGCATAGGGCAACGCAACGATCATGTCTGACTCCCTTCGTGTGCGGCGGCTGTCGCGGTAACTGTAGATCGCGGCACTGCGGTCGCATTGCTCGTTTCTGCCCCGGTCAGTATGAACCGAGCGGCAATCCCATGAATGCAAAGGCCAACCCCAGGATCAAGACCAAAGAAGACCAAGGCGGGCTCACTGCGCGCGTTCATGAAGAGTGCCTCCTTTGAGTGCTCTCCGCAGCGACCCTGCGGACCTCGGCCGTGCATCAGCCGCCCCCCGGGTTGAGAACCTCGCAGGCACACATCCCGGCCCGCACCTCGGCCGCGATCGCGGCCGGTATGGCGTTGCGCCCGCTCCGAGCGTCATCCGCAATGTCGCCCGCGGTATAGCCGAAGCAGTGGCAGACGAGCCGCTCGGCGCCCCGGGCAAAGGGTCGGGCGCGCTCCTTGATGTCCTCCGACCGGTACACCTCCGGCTCCTTCTCTGCGGATCCGGCCGAGTCCGCGCGACGGGGTCGAAAGTAGTAGAGGTCGCACTCGGGATCTGCGCAGTAGGAGAATCCCTCGCCGGAGACGGCACGGGAGAGAGGATACGAGAGTAGATGCTTGACTGTCTTGAGCTTCGCCTCGCGCGCGGCTCCGCCGCATTCGGGGCAGACGCCGTCCTCGGGTTCCGCCAGGTCATTGTTCATGCAATTCCCCTCTCCTTGCCGGCCTCGGCGACCACAGCTACGAAGACACTATACGCACGGTTCCTTCCAAGAGCACGACGCCTCCTCGGTCAGGCGGTCCAGGTGAGGTAGGCCGGGAGCCTGGCGCGGGAATGATGAGGCGCGCGCGCTGCCACGACGACAGGAGAGATCTCGGGTGCACCCGCCGCGTTCGTCTGAGCCAGAAAGCAGTGGCCCGGGGCATGCGCCCCGGGCCACGTTGTCGCCGGCCGAGTCCAATCGGCCGGGCTCGAGATCGTGATGCCCTATCCGACTACTGCATCGGGATCGGCGCGCTCACGGTGATCGAGTCGTTAGCGGCCGCCTCGTCGGACTCGTATACCGGGGGGATCCAGCCGTCGGCATCACCGATGGGATCGGTCAGCCAGAAGCTGGTATAGCCGGCACCATGGCAGTTGGTGCACGTCTTGGTGATCTCGGTGGTCTTCTGGATAGTGTGCGGCGTTTGCCGCCTTCCAGATGGGCAAGCCCGCCATGTTGGGAATAAGTCCCGGGATGGCATTGACTCCCGTGTAGGTGAACACGTCTGCGTCCACGGGCACGTGCCTCAGCACCGAGTACTGCTTGTGCTCCGTGTCGCCCTCACCCGTCCACTTAGGGTTCACGCCCACGCGGAACGTCATCAGCGAATCTGGCAACACGGTGTCAGGCGTCGCTGAGGCCGCCTTGCGCGCCTCCAGCGTGGGATGGCCCATATTGTTCTTGAAGAAGGGCCGCCCCGTCTCGGTCACGTCGGTGTGGCAACTGAAGCCAGGTATGTCGGTGAATCCGGGGTGATACCCCGCCGGTGGGTCCTGCAGGCCGACGCCACCGGCCCGGACCAGCACCAGAGCCAGCTGCACCCGAGTGATGTTGGCCGCGGGCGTGAACATGCCATTCTTGCCGATGAAGTAGCCGGCAGCAGCCGCTTCTTCCAGGCCGGTGTGCTTGTCCATGGCCAACACTAGGATCTTTGCCATCTGCTGGCGGGTCACCCGATCATCCAGGCGGAACGTACCGTCGGGAAAGCCACCGCCGATGGCAGCATCACTGAGTTCAGTGATGTAGGAATAGAAGATGTGCCTGGATGGTACGTCGCTGAAACTGGCGGCGACCGCCGGCGCGGCCATGCAGAGCGCCAGTGCGATCATCACCGCAATCGAGATCAAACAACTTCGTGCCCTCACAGTTCCTCTCCTGTAATCGGGTGCAGACGACGCGAGTCACCTACCAGGCCATCCACCTCCTTTCACGCCCGCTTTGAGAAAGCAATCACAATCATCACCGAACAACGTACCCCCTATTTACATGATTGTCAAAATCAGACACAGCCACGGGCTTCGCGTGCGAGAATCAGCCGGTACGAGTCTCCTCAACCGGGTCTGCTATCCTCTCTGCGCGGCCCTGTTCGGAGCGGCCACGAGGCTAAGAGGAGCACACAATGGCGCAGCAGACAGCCGACGTCATCGACAACAGCGCACTCGACGCAACCGTGCGCACCCTGAAGGCTCTGGCGCACCCAATCCGGCTGGGCATCGTGCGGATGCTCGCCGACAAACGCAGCTTCGGCATCGACGACGAGTCATGCTGTGCTCAGTCGGAAGTGTGCGTCTGCAAGATCACCGATAGGTTCGACGTCTCCATGCCCACGATCAGCCACCACCTCAAACTGCTACGCGAAGCCGGATTGGTCGACACCCGCCGGGACGGCGTGTGGATCTACTATTCTCTGCGGCGGGGGACCTTGGACGACGTCGTCTGTACCCTTCGCGGGGTGGCCACCATCAATGCGCCGGAGGCGCCGTCCTGCGGGTGCTCGAGCGCGTGAGCCGGCGTCCGCGCACGACCTAGCGCAGAGCCTGCTCCAGGTCGGCCAGCAGATCTTCAGGATGCTCGATGCCGACAGAGAGGCGCATGGTGCCGGGAGAGATGCCCGCCGCCGTGCGCGAGAGCTCCGACATGCCGGCGTGACTCATGGTCCACGGCTGTTCTATCAGCGACTCGACTCCCCCGAGTGACTCCGCGAGGGCGAAGTACTGCAGGCGGGAGAAGAACGTGTCGGGATCCAGGGCGCCGAGATCGAGATCGAAGCTCACCATGCCGCCGAAGCCGCTCTGCTGTTGCGTGGCCAGCCCATGGTCGGGGTGACTCTCGAGGCCGGGATAGTACACGCGGAGCGCCCGTGGGTGTTCGCTCAGGAACCGGGCGATCGCGAGAGCGCCGCGCTGGTGGGCCTCCATGCGGGGACCGAGTGTCTTCACGCCGCGCAGCACCAACCACGCGTCGAAGGGGGAGTTCGCGAGCCCCATGGCGTTGACGATATAGCCCACTTGCTCGCCCAGGTCGTCTCTGCTGGTGATGACCACGCCGCCGACGACGTCGGAGTGGCCGTTGAGATACTTGGTCGTCGAGTGGACGACCACATCCACGCCCAGGTCCAGGGGCCGTTGGAAATACGGACTGAGGAACGTGTTGTCGGCCACAGTGATCAACCCACGCCGACGCGCAACGCCGACCATGGCCTCGATGTCCACGATGTTGAGCAGCGGGTTCGATGGAGTCTCGATCCACAGCATGCGGGTCTCTGGAAGGATCGCCTCCTCCACTGCGGCTGTGTCGCGCATGTCGACGAACGAGAAGGTCACCCCGAACCGCGGAAAGACCGTCTCGAACAGACGGTAGGTGCCCCCGTAGATATCGTGACCGGCCACCACGTGGTCGCCCGACTGGAGCGTGCAGACTACGGCGGTGATGGCGGCCATGCCCGTGCAGGTACAGCCGGCGAACGTGCCTCCTTCGAGAGCCGCCAGATTCTCTTCTAGCGCAGTCCGGGTCGGGTTGCCGCTGCGCGTGTAGTCGAATCCGCGGTTGACGCCCACTCGGTCGAACGCGAAGGTAGAGGTCGGGTAGATGGGGGTAGTCACCGAGTTGAACGTGGCGTCTTTCGCCACCCCCACATGGACGGCTGCGGTTTCAGGTCTCATGTCGGCTCCTTCCGGCGTGGCCCGGGTCCCCGAGCCCGGTAGATTGGGATACTACCCAAAACCCGACCCGGATTCTAGAGAACTATTCGTCCTTGACCGCCGCGACGGTATCGGTCACCATGGAACTCGGCCTCTGGCGAACCACGGCCTCTACCGAAAAAGGACCCATGATGACACGGTATGTGCTCGGCGCTGTGATGCTCATGGCGGGCGTTCTCGCCACGACGCAGGCCCCGGTGAACGCGGCGCTTGCCAAGCGCTCCGGCTCACTGCAGGCGGTGGTTGTCTCGTTCGCGGTCGGCACCCTCGCGTTACTTCTCGTAGCCCTGGCGACCGGCAGACTGGCGCCTGGCGAGCTGAGGGGAGTCCCGTGGTGGCAGCTCACCGGCGGCCTGATGGGAGCGGTCGTCGTCCTCTGTGCGACAGTGTTCGTGCCGCGTCTGGGTGTGCTCGCCGCAACGGCGGCCCTGGTAGCCGGTCAGTTCATTGGCGGAGCGGTGATCGACCGGTTCGGTCTCGTCGGCATGCCCGTCGTGCAGCTGACGTGGAGCCGTCTCGTAGGCCTGGGCCTCCTGAGTCTGGGCGGGTTCTTCGTCTTAAGACGCTGACTCGGCGCGAACCCGGGCCTATCGGCGCTCCAAGCCCAGCAGGTCGCGTGCCTCTGCCGCAGTAGCCACCGGCCGGTCGAGTTCCCCCGCGAGTCGTGCCACTCGTGCCACCAGCTGGGCACTGCTCTCGGCGAGCGCCCCCTTACTGTAGAAGATGTTGTCTTCCAGTCCGGTGCGCACGTGGCCACCCAGTACCAGTCCCAGTGCACTCATAGACAGTTGGCCCCGGCCGATCCCCGACACCGTCCACGTCGCTCCGCGCGGCAGGCTCTCCACGAGGTGAAGCAGGCTCTTCGCCGAGGCGGGGATGGCGCCGGGCACACCCAGCACCAGGTTGAAGTGCAGAGGTTCCGAGAGAAGCCCCTCCCCCACCAGCGCCACGGCACTCTCGATCATGCCCGCATCGAAGACCTCGATCTCCGGCTTGATGCGCCGCTCTGCCATCGCCCGGGCGAAGGCCCGCACCATGGGGAGCGGGTTCGCGAACACCTCGTCGCCGAAGTTGCACGACCCGGTAGTCAAGGACGCCATCTCGGGCAGCAGATCGCCCCGCAGTCCCGTGACCGGCTGCAGCCGTTCGGCGGCCGTCATGCCCACCGCTCCCCCGGTCGACACCTGCACGATCACGTCGGTCCGGGCCCGAATAAGCCTCACCGCCTCGGCGAACACGGCTGCATCCTGCGTGGGCTGCCCATCAGAGTCCCGCACATGCAGATGGACCACCGTGGCTCCGGCGGCGGCGGCTTCGGCCGCCGCTTCGGCGATGGCCTCAGGCGTCACGGGCAGGTGTGGCAACTGCTCCAGGGCCACCTCCGCTCCGACCAGGGCCGCTGTGATGATCACCGGATCCACCTGCCCACCTCTCTCATTTCATCGCGCCCGCGCACGAGGCGCGGCGCGGCGGCGCCGCCCGGGTTCGAGGGTCGCTCCCGGTTTGGTCAGTCATCGGCGGGTGCGTGACCCGCCCTCCCCAGTAGACCGCGCCCGCGCGTAGAGATCAGATCCAGGTATGCCACCAGGTCCTTCGCGAAGTTCCATTGCGTCAGATTGATGGGCGTCTCGCCGATGCGGCTGGCCAGAGCCTCTCGCAGTGTGCTCCAATTGGTCCAGCCGATGCGCTGGGCCAACTCTTCCGGTGCGACATCGGCCGGTGGGTCGGTCAGGCGGCCCGCGAGAAGCGCCGGATCGTCCCAGTAACGAGTCACCAGATCGGGCGCCTCGTCCTCGGTGGTCATCACCAGCAACCGCGCCCGTTCCCCCAAGGCGGCGTAGCCGGCGTCGAACGTCCGGACCACCTGATCACGCTCCACATCGTGCGCCGTCTGCCGGCTCAGCTCATGCCAGTAGCGCGCGATCACAAGGAAGGTGTGGTGCTCGGTCTCCAGTACGCAGGAGACCTCAGTGTCGTTCTCGGGCACGGGGCGCCCCGCCGGCGGCGGGAATCGCCGCCAGAAATCGAGCGCGTAGCCGGCGGTGATGACGGCCTCGTAGTCGGCGCCGCGGAACGCGTGGCCGAGGAGCTCCACCAACCAACTTGTGGTCTCGAAGTTGCGCAAGGGACCGAACACGTTCGACACGAACTCGTCCTCGCGACTCTCGCGAAGCATCCCCCCGTAGTACCGATCCCTGCCGAATAGCTCCACATACATGGCCATGATCGCTCCTCTCTGGCCGACTCAGCGGGACCGTCTGCCGACCCGCGTCGCCGCCTCTCTCGCTGGGGGCGATGCTATCCTCACGAGGCACGCGTGTCAAAGATAGACGAGAGATAGACGAGACGGCCCTAGGCGATGCGAGCATCCAGCGAGACGCATGCCCCCAGAAAGGGCTATAGCCGGTCCCAGGGGGTAGGACCGGCTTTAGCGGGGAAAAACTGCTGTAGCTCTGTCGCGGTCGGGATGGGGGGATCCCGCTCCCGCGGTGGTTCAGTGCTCAGCTGCGGGTACTGTACTCCGGCCATTCTCATAAAACCAATATATTGTTTCTATACTTGCTATAATCTGATTCGATAGATTATGGAGTTGAACCAGCTCAGGTATTTCATCGCCGTAGCCGACGCCCTCAGTTTCACTGACGCGGCCGAGCATCTGCATGTCTCGCAACCGGCGCTCAGCTATCAGATCAAACGACTCGAGAACGAACTCGGAGCGCGGCTGTTCGACCGCACAAGCCGGAAGGTCTCGCTCACCGTCGACGGACGCACCTTTCTCCCCCTCGCCCGCGCTGTATTACTGAAAGTCGACGAGGCCGCACGAGTGATGGACGAGCGCCTGGGAGTCGAGACCGGACAGGTCACCTTTGGCGTCATACCGAGTATAGGCGCCTACGTGGTCCCTCACATCCTGGCCTCGTTCCGACGCAACTTTCCCGGCATCGAGGTCCTTTTGGTGGAGGCCGGCGCACTCACCCTCGAGCGCAAGCTGCTCGATGGAGAGGTCGACTTTGCCATCCTCACAGAACCGGCTGCCCCCGAAACCCTGGATGTCACTCCCCTCATGACCGAAGAACTCCTGCTCGTGGTGCCGTTGCACCACCCTCTTGCTGAACGGGAGTTAGTCGCCCTGGCAGAGCTGACCGAGGAGAGCTTCGTGCTGCTCGGGGGTTCGTTCACCTTGGGGACACTCGTGATCGACCTGTGCAGGCGCGCGGGCTTCGAACCCAGGGTGGCCTACCAGGCGGGAAGCCTGGAGACGGTGAAGAGCTTCGTCCGTCACGACCTCGGGATCGCCGTATTGCCGCGTTTGGCCATGCTTTGGCCCCCGGAAGACAGTATCGTGGCGATACCATTCGCCGTGCCGCTGACTCGTGTTATCACGTTGGTGCGGGCCAAAGGGCGCTATGCCACCGTGGCTTCACGAGCGCTGATGGTGCACGTGCGCACGACCATCCTGTCCACGTTCGCGACGGTGGGCCGTCCAACACCCCTCACGCCCCAAACTCCACCGCCACCCCCGACCACCCCGTCGCCCACATCCCCTCCGCTGCCGAGCTAGAATAGGGGGAGTAACGAGAGGGGCGACATGTATCTGAAATACCTTGCGGTCGAGGGATTCAAGAGTTTCCCAGAGTGGAACGCTCTCGAACTGGCCCCGGGCACCTGCATCCTCGTAGGCGCGAACGGCACCGGAAAGAGCAATCTCACCGAAGCGGTCAGCTGGGTGCTCGGACAGAGCGACACCTCGTCCCTGCGCGTTCGCGGACCCTCCGATTTGATCTTCGCCGGCAGCGACGAGCTCTGGCCGATGAGCTACGGCGAGGTCTCCGCGGTCCTCGACCACCGGCCGCAGCGAACCAAGGGCGAGGGGCTTCCCGCTGGGGTCTGCAAGCACGGCAACGCTGCCGGCCACGCCGGTGATCTGCCCGAAGGCGCCCTCACGATCGCGCGTCGGGTGACCGCTGCCGGCGACGACGTGTTCCTGGTGGATGGCGTCGAGACCGAACCCGACCAGGTGCGCGCGGCGCTTTTGAAGGCGGGCGTTGGTTCTCCCCCCGTTACCGTTATCCGGCAGGGCGAACTCGAGCGACTCCTCTTCCTCGAGCCGCTGGGGCGCCGCCAGGCGATCGAAGAAGCGGCGGGCATCCCACATCTCTCCCGTCGCCGCGCCGAACTCGCATCGGAGCGGCACACGCTCCTTCTGCGGCGAGAGCATCTGGCGGGCGAAAACGACCACGAGATCCGTCAAGAGCACCGTCTTGAAAGCGAGACCGACACACGTGCCGCTGCGCTGGTGCACGAGTCCGACATCGCGGTCCTTCGGGCGGCCGCGGTGCGCGCCGCCCTCGCCGCGGTCTCGGAGACTGTCGTAGACGCGGCCGATCTGCTCGACATCCTCGGACTTCCACCGGCCGAGTCCGTCGCAGCCTTACCCTCTGAGCTCCGCGCGATGGTCATCGAGCACCAAGGTCGTCTAGCCGCACTCGGCCCGGTGAACAGCAGGGCTGAGACAGACCTGTTGGCCGTCCGCGACCGCCTCGCCGACCTTGACCGCGAGTTGGCCCGGGCCGACGAGAGCCTCTTCGGTCTGGCGACTTCGATCGATGCGTTAGAGTCGGAGATCGCCTCCGAGTTCTCCGCCGCTCTCGCGCGAGTGGAGGAACGCTTCCGCTCGTACTATGCGCTGTTGGCTCCGGGCGGCGAAGCCGCCCTGCCCCTCACGGCCGGCGGCGCGGGAACCCCAGGTGTCGATGTGGTCGTGCGGCCGCCCGGCAAGGTGCTCGACCGAGTGACCGCTCTCTCGGGTGGGGAGCGTTCGCTTGCGGCCCTCTCTCTCGCGCTCGCTCTGTTCCAGGAGTATCCGTCGCCGTTCTTCGTGCTCGACGAGGTAGAGCCGGCCCTCGACGACACGAACATCCGCCGTCTTCAGTCGGTGTTGGACTTGGTGGCCGACGACCGCCAGATACTGATGGTGTCACATCAGCAGCGGGCGAAGGAGGCGGGTGACGTCGTCTTCGGTGTGGAACGCAACCTCGACGGAGCCAGCCAGGTCAAATTCCGATATGAGCCCCGTACTCGGCGGCTCGACATCTTTCGTCGGACCTGGGCGGCGGAGCATCTGCGCCGGCACCCGCAGGAGCGCTCCGCGGAAGCGCCAGGGCTTGCTTCAGATGCACCGACGCGCCAATCGCTGGGCCTCGGTGGATCGCCGGCCCAGGCCGCGCTGATGGAGTTCGCGAGCGACCAGTCCGGCGCGCCCGCCGGCGGACCTGGAGGCGGCCCCAGCCGTCACGGCCGCCTGACCCGGTCCGACTACTTCCATCCCGACGGCACATTCCGCGGCATCTGGGATGCATACGATGCCGAGGCCGCCGCGCCCGCGGAAGACGAGACGGAAGAGGGTGGTGCCATCAAACCCTGCTGCTAGCTCGAGCTCGATCAGCACCAACCCGCCATCCACATGCCGAACGATTCCTCCGCCTACAGCTCCACGGCCCGGGCTTCGTGAAAGCCGGGCAGGGCCGAGATCTCGTCGAGCACCGCCTGCGGGATGCGGTCGTCGAGAGCCACACCCATGACCGCGCGCCCCTCGACCTTGCGGCGCCCCACGTTCATGAAGGCGATGTTGATGCCCCGCTCACCCAGGATGGTTCCCACCCGACCGATCATGCCGGGGATGTCGTCGTACTGGAAGAAGGCCATATGAGTGGCCGGTTCGATGTCGATGTCGTGGCGGTAGAGCTTCACCAGGCGTGGCTTGTGCCGGGGGCCGAAGGTGGTTCCGGCAGCGGTCAGCTCGCCGCGGCGATCCTTGCATGAGACCGTGATCAGGTTGGTGAAGTCGCGCATTTGCCGGTCACGCACTTCCTGCACCTTGAGGCCTCGCTCCTCCGCGATGCTGGGGGCGTTCACGTAGTTCACTACTTCTTCCACGCGACCCTGGAGCATCGCCTTGAGGGCGGCCACCGTCAGCAGTCGGGTGTCCTGATCGGCGATCTGTCCCTCGTAATGGATGGTGATGTCCTCCATCGGACCGTCCGCGATGGAGACGAGCAGAGTGCCCAGAGTCTCCGCCAGAGGCAGGAACGGTCCCACGGCCGCCATGGCCTCCGCGCCCACGGAAGGGATGTTCACCGCGTTCGAGACGAATTCGCCCAGCAGACCCGCCATCACCTGCTCGGCAATGATCGTTCCCGCCTTATCCTGCGCTTCCTCGGTCGACGCTCCCAGGTGCGGTGTCGCGACCACGTTGTCGAAAGCAAGCAGAGGAAAGTCCGGAGGCACCGGCTCTTGCGTGAACACGTCGATCGCGGCAGAGGCCACCTTGCCCGATTCGAGTGCCCGCACCAGCGCCTCTTCATCGATGATGCCGCCGCGCGCGGCGTTCACGACCCGGACGCCATTCTTCATCTTGGCAAACGCCGCGTCACCCACCATGCCGAGAGTCTCAGGGGTCTTCGGCATGTGTACGGTGATGAAGTCGGCCTTGGTATACACGTCGTCGAGAGTCTGGGCCTGCTCAAGCCCGTTCTCGCGGAATCGATCCGCGTGGACGTAGGGGTCATACGCGATGACATCCATGCGCAGCCCCTTGCCGCGCTGAGCGACGATCATACCGATGCGGCCGAGCCCGATGACCCCCAACGTCTTGCCCGTGAGCTCTACACCGGCGAACTTGGAACGTTCCCATTTGCCCCCCTTAAGGGAGCAGTACGCCTGCGGGATCTGCCGGCACTGGGCCATGAGCAGAGCAATGGCGTGCTCGGCTGCGGCGATCGCGTTCGACTCCGGCGCGTTCGCCACCACGATGCCCTTCTTGGTGGCGGCCTTCACATCGATATTATCGACGCCTGAGCCGGCACGACCAATGATCTTGAGACGCGTGGAGCCCTCGAGGATGTCCGCGGTCACTTTGGTAGCCGACCGCACGATAAGCGCGTCGTACTCTTTGATGCGCTCTTTGAGTTCAGCATCGGTCATGTCGGTGCGAACATCGACGTCGAAGTGCTGCTTGAGAAGATCGACGCCCGCCCGAGAGATCTTCTCTTTTATGAGAACGCGCATGCTGCCGGCCGGTGCCTCTGACATGGTCTCCTCCCTTTGCGGTCCACCACTCTCTCACCCGAATGCGAACGACAGCGGGCACGAGAGCCCGCATGTTTTCGAGTGTACCATAGGCCAATCCGGCTCCGGCCTCGGTCGAAAGCCTCCTCCCGCAGCCTCGCGCTCTGCCGCCTAACCCGCGTGCCGTGATGCACGCGGAAGCGCCCGCCAGGTTTGCGGGCGAGTCGGATAGGGAAAACCCGCCGGACGTATACCACCACATACAGGAGGAGTGGCATGGCCAAGAAAATGAGCCTCGTCGACACGCTGAACGACCTCCGTGCCCGGGAGCTCGCGGTCATCGTCCAGTACATGGTTCACCACTACGTGATCACCGGCGCCGATGCTGCCGCCCTGGCCAGCGAGTTCAAAGAAGTAGCCATCACCGAGATGAAGCACGCGGAAGCGCTCGCCGAGCGCATCGACTATCTGGGTGGTGTGCCGGTCACCAAGCCGGCGGCGATCAATTCTGGCGCCACGAGCCTGAAAGATGCCGCCACAGTCGACCTGGCCAGCGAAGAAGAAGCGATCACCCTGTACATCAAGGCCGTCGCCGAGGCTGCTGTAGCCGGCGACATCACCACCCGGAAGCTGCTCGAAGACATCCTCGGCGACGAAGAAGACCACGCCAACACCTTCCAGACCATGCTCGGCAAGTAAACGACATTCTCGGGCGCCCGCGCGCGCCGCCGAGGTGCGCCGCAGCGGCGAGTTGCCGAGGAGAGAAACACAAGGGGGGCCCCCGTCAGGGACACCCCTTGTGTTCTTGCCTTCGGACGCTTACGGATCTGTGAAGCGTCGTGGGAAGACGAGCCCTACGCCAGCGTCTTCCCTCCACTGATCCAGCTCATCATTCCGCGCAGACTCTTGCCGACTTCCTCGATCTCGCTCTCGGCATCGCGACGCACGAGCGCGTTGTAGACCGGTCGACCCGCCTGATTCTCTAGGATCCACTCGCGGGCGAACTCCCCGTCTTGGATCTCGCGCAGGATCTCGCGCATCTCTTCGCGCGTGTCCTCGTTGATGATGCGCCGGCCCCGGGTCACATCGCCGTACTCGGCAGTGTCGGAGATCGAGTAGCGCATCCCGCT
>CAZDGO010000005.1:0-23230 GCA_964504825.1 uncultured Gaiellales bacterium | reverse complement strand
TTGAGGTACGGGTCGAACTTCTGGATGACTACCCGCAGGCCGCGACTCTTCAAGAGGCGCCCCAAGGAAGCGCCGGTGATCCCCTTGCCCAACGAGGAGACTACACCGCCCGTAATGAACACATGCTTGGCCATGGTCTCCCTCTCTCATCCAGATGCGTATCGAGTGAGGCCGAGCGTTCCGGCCTTACCTAGTCTATCAAGCCCGCCGCCGCCTTGCCCTTCAAAGCCCTCGCGTGAGCCCGCGCCCCAGGGTCGTCGGGCGCCGCGCCCAGCATACGGCAGAGCTCTTCGACCATCTCGGCATCGTCGAGAGCGCGCAGCGCGGTCGTGGTGAGCCCCGAACCGGTGACCTTCTCGATCAGCACATGGTGGTCCGCGAACGCGGCGACCTGCGGCAGGTGAGTCACCACGACCATCTGGGTCGTCCGGCTGAGCTCACGCAACTTGTGCCCCACCGCCGTAGCCGTCCGGCCACCGATACCCGCATCGATCTCGTCGAACACCAGTGTCTCAGGCCCCTCCACCCCGGCAAGGGCGGCCTTGATGGCCAGCAAGGTGCGCGAGAGCTCGCCGCCCGATGCCGTGCGGGCGAGGCTGCGGGCCGGGATGCCTGGATTCGGCGCAAGGAGGAACTCCACCGTGTCGGCTCCATGACGCCCCAGGCCCTCCCAGCCATGCGCAGTCTGCACGTTCACCACCATGTGGGTCTCGGCCATGCCAAGATCGGCCAGCGGAGCCTCGATAGCGCGCTCCAGAAGCGGCGCCGCTTGAGTGCGCGCCTCATTGAGGGCCGCCGCAAGACGGAGCGCCTCGGCCTGCGCCGCCTCGCACCGTCGACCCAACTGATCGAGACCATCCTCGAGCGCCTCGAGCTCCCGCAACCGCTCGCTGCCCGCCTCGAGGAACTCCACCGCCGCGGCCGTGTCACCTCCATACTTCCGGCCCAGGTCCGCGTAGAGCTGCAGGCGAGACTCCACCTCTCCCTGCCTGCCGGGATCTACCATCACCGCCGCGGCGTATGCCCGCAGATCATGCGCCGCCTCGTCAAGCAGGTGACCTGTGTCCACGAGTCCCCGAAGGATCTCATCCACCGCCAGATCGACGCCCCCCACTCCGTGAAGATGGCCGCGGGCTTGAGCCACGAACCCGGCGGCGTCCGGCCCGCCCTCATCCGAACGGAGCATCTCGGCCGCCGCCGCCGTCGCCTGCAGAAGATCACCCGCTCGAGCCAGCACTCTCAGTTCGGTCCGAAGGCCTTCCTCTTCAGCGGCGCTCAGTTGTGCCGCCTCGAGTTCGGTCACCTGGAACGCCAAGAGGTCCCGTTCCCGTCCCCGGACCTCGCAGTCGAGCGCTCCCCCCTTCAGCGCCGCACTGGCAGCTACGGCCTCACTCCATGCCGCCTCGAACGACCGAGAGAGCGCGGCCACCGGCGGGCCCGCGTAGGCATCCAAGACAACGCGTTGGTAGGCCGGCTCGAGAAGACGGCGGTGCTCTTGTTGCCCCGAGAACGACACCAGACCCGCTATGAGGGCGCCCAGGTCGGCCAGCGTCACCGCTACTCCATCCACGAAGCACCGGTTCTTGCCGGTGCGATGCAGGCGCCGAGTCGCGATCAGCTGCCCCGGGTGCACGCCGAGCAGTTCCACGATGGCCGTCGGCAGGCCGGCCACCTCCTGCTCGGTCACGTCGAACACTGCCTGAATCAGGGCTTCGTCACCCGCCTCGCCTACCAGCCCATCACCGGCGCGCTCCCCACGCAGCAGACCGAGGGCCTGCGTCAACAGGGTCTTCCCCGCGCCCGTCTCTCCTGTCAACACGGTCAGCCCCGGACCGCACTCGAAGACGGCGTCCTCGATCAGCACAAAATTGCGGATGGAGAGTGAAGTGAGCACCGCTGCACACCCGAGCGTCCCGCGGGAACGCTACGCGAACCGATCTTTGAATTGGCGGTAGAAGTCACTTCCAGGGAGAAGGGCAAGAGTCGCCAGCGCCGGCACGGTGTGCGCCTCGAGGGACGCCAGGGGGTCGAGTGAACCCACATGATCTCCGTCCACCACCACGTCGATCGCGCTGTGCTCCGACTCGTTGCGCAGCCTCACCACGTCGGACGCGGCCACCACGACGGGGCGTGTTCCGAGACTGTGCGGAGCCACATACGAGACCACAAACCCCTCGAGGCCGATACCCAGTATGGGGCCTCCCACCGCCAGATTGTAGGCCGTGGAACCTGCCGGAGTCGCCACGACCAGCGCGTCGCAGCGTGCGTCGAACAAGGGCACGCCGTTCACAGCGTAGGAGATCCGCCGGATGCCCACGTCGCGCCCCCTGCCTACCACCAGGTCGTTTACCGCCCTCTGTACCGTGCCGTTCAGTCGGCACGACAATCCGAGCAGCGGCCGGCGCACGAAATCTCCGTCCAGAAGAAGCGGCAGATCGATCCGCACCCGAGCGCGATCCACCGATGCGAAGTATCCTACGCGCCCCAGATTCACACCGGCCACCGGCACGTCCAGGTCGCGCGTAAGCCGCAGGGTCCGTAACATGGTCCCGTCGCCGCCCAGCACAAGACAGAGATCGACGTCGGCCAACTCCTCTCGAGCCACTTCACAGCAATCCGTCGCACCCGCGGCGAGTAGTGAGGGATGTTTGGCGCTCTCCCCCGGGGGAAGACGCACGCTCACCCCCCGCTCCCGAAGCAAGGCCATGACCTCGGCGAGAGCCTCGGTGGCCACCGCCGGAACCTGATGGGTGATCAGCGCAACGCTGCGCACTGGATCACTCATGGACTACCCCACTCCCTTGATAGACGACCGAACGTACGAACCCCATCAGAGTATCAGGCGACGGGCCTTCAGCTCCACCCCGCTCAATCCACAGAAGGAACTCCCGATTGCCCCCCACACCCGGCAGCCCCGAGTCTGAGAGCCCGCGAACCCTCACCCCGGGCACGACGGTCACCCGATCGATCATATGCTCCAACACCCGCTGGTGCACGAGCGGGTCGCGGACGATGCCACCCTTGCCCACGCTCGCCGGACCAGCCTCGAACTGGGGCTTCACCAACAACACTCCTACGAACTCCGGCTCCATGCACCCGGAGGCCGCAGGCAGGATCTTGTCGAGAGAGATGAACGAGACGTCGGCGGTGAGAAAGTTAGACAGAAACGGGACATCTGCAGGCGTGAGATAGCGGGCATTCATCCGCTCGCGCACATGCACTCTCGGATCATTTCTCAATCGTGCGTCGAGCTGCCCGTAACCGACATCCACGGCGATGACTTCGGTCGCCCCATGTTGGAGAAGACAATCGACGAACCCGCCCGTCGAGGCCCCCACATCGAGCGCCCGTTTGCCGCGGACCTCAAGGCCGAACACAGCCAGTCCGTTCGCCAGCTTCTCCCCCGCGCGAGAGACATAGCGGGGGCGTTTCTTGAGGCTCAACTCCGCGTCCAGCGGCACCGGTGAACCTGCCTTGTCGGTCGTGACCTGGCCGACGCGCACGTGCCCGGCAAGGATCAGGCCACGCGCGATGTTTCGGCTTTCCGCCAAGCCCCGGTCCACAAGAAGCTGATCGAGACGCATCTTCGGAACTCGGCTCACGTCGTTCGGACCAACTCCAGCGCTCGCTCGGCCACCATCTCTGACGTGAAGCCGATCTCACGATACAGACCGGCGAGCCCGCCGTGGGTCACGAACGCCGCCGGCAATCCGACGACCGCGGTTGGCCGAAGCAGGCCCTGCTCCTGCAGGAGTTCGAAGACACTGCTACCGAACCCACCCACGATCGTGTTCTCTTCCACGGTCACAACGGCCGGGTGAGCCTCAAGCAACGCCGACAGCGCTTCGCGGTCGGGCGGAGACACCCGCCGGACAGCGGCGACCGTAGCCTCCACCCCCTTATCGCGCAGTAGCAACGCAGCCCGCCGGGCCAGCTCGACCCCGGTACCCGTAGCGAGCAGAAGCACGTCCTTCCCCTCCGACAACACCTCGGTCCAAGGCCCCCCCGGGGGCAGGGGCAGCAGTGGCTCACGCAGGGGGACGCCCAACCCCTCGCCGCGCGGATAGCGGATCGCCACCGGACCGGGCATCGTCAGCGCCGTGGCGAGCAGTGTCTGCAACTCGGCTTCATCCTTCGGGACGAAGATGGTCAGACCGGGCACAACACGCAGAAACGAAAGGTCGAATGCCCCGTGGTGCGTGGGACCGTCTTCTCCCACCAGACCGGCACGGTCGATGGCAAAGACCACAGGTAGCTTCTGCAGGCACACATCGTGGATCACCTGATCGTAGGCCCGCTGCAAGAACGTGGAATACACGGCCACGACGGGGCGCATGCCCGCGGCCGCCAGGCCGGCGGCGAAACCCACTGCATGCCCCTCGGCGATCCCGACATCGAAGAACCGCTCGGGGAACTCACGCTCAAGGTGATCCAGGCCCGTACCGGCGGCCATCGCGGCGGTGATGCCCACGATGCGGCGATCCTCTCCGGCCAGAGCGACCAGAGCCCGCCCGAAGGCCTCGGTATAGGACATAGGCCGCCCGGGTGTCTTCGCCACCAGCCCCGTCTCCACAGAGAAGGGCGACGTGCCGTGAAAACGTTCCGGGGCGATCTCGGCGGGAGCGTACCCCTTGCCTTTCACGGTCTTGACGTGGAGCAGCACCGGGCCCTCCACTGCGAGGGCCCGCCGGAGATGGGCCCGAAGCGATCCGATGTCGTGTCCGTCCACGACGCCGATGTAGGTGAACCCCAGCTCCTCGAACAGCATGCCCGGCACCAGGGCTCCCTTGACCCCGTCCTTGACCTGCTCCCCGACAGCGAACACCCGCTCGCCTATGCCCGGCAGGCGCTGTACCCGGCGCTCCAGATCCCGGCGCAGTCGATAGAGATGCGGCTCTGTTCGCAGGCGCGACAGGTAGCTGCTCATCGCGCCGACGTTCTTCTTGATAGACATGTCGTTGTCGTTGAGAACCACGACCAGAGGGGTGTGCAGGTGTCCGGCTTGATTCAAGCCCTCGTAGGCCATACCCCCCGTGAGCGCGCCATCACCGATGACCGACACCACTCGTCCGGGCCGCGGGGCGTCTGAGAGCCGAGCCGCCTCAGCCAGACCCACACCCACGCTCACCGATGTGCTGCTGTGCCCGGTTCCGAAGGCGTCGTGCTCACTCTCCGAGCGCTTGGGAAACCCGGACAGCCCGCCTTTGCGCCGGATGGTCGAGAACGCGCCCAGCCGCCCCGTGAGCAATTTATGCGCATATGACTGATGCCCGACGTCCCACACGATGTGATCCTCGGGCGAATGCAGTTCGGCGTGAAGAGCGATGCTGAGCTCGACCACCCCCAAGCTGGGCCCCAAGTGCCCGCCGACCTGGGACACGGTGGAGATGATCTCCTCCCGGATCTCCGCAGCCAGACTGCGAAGCTCGACGGAATCCAGCCGGCGGAGATCGCCCGGCAGGTCGAGCTGATCGAGAAGCCTCATGGGCCGGAAGTATACTCCTCGCCCGGCCGCAGAGTTGCCTGAACCGCCCCGAGGACACCGTTCACCAAAGAACCAGCTTCGTCAGAGGCGAACCGCTTAGCCAGCTCCACGGCTTCGTCGACGATCACGGCGGTGGGCACGTCTGGCACCCACCCGAGTTCGAACACGCCGATCCGAAGGACGGTCCGTTCTACCGATCCTAGGCGTTCCAACGTCCAACCGGACAGGTGCCGGGATATGACGTCGTCGATGGCCTCGACGTGGTCGCCCACGCCGAGCACCAACCGGCGGGTGTGGGAGTCTGCGACCGGTTCCGTGCGCTCCGCCCGCTGGAGAGCGGCGAGAGGGGTAAGTCCGAGCAGGTCGCCCTGATAGAGCACGACCACCGCTTCCCGGCGCGCCTTCCTGCGGCCGACGCTCACGCGCGCTGCATCGAGGGAAAATCGTCCCCGGCCTCTTCCAGGAACGCGGTCGAGAAGCGACCCTCCACGAAGGCCGGGTGTCTCAAGATATCGATCTGAAGCCTCCGCGTGGTCGGCACGCCCTCTATGACCAGCTCGTCAAGACACCGCAACCCGCGGGCGATGCACGACGTGCGATCTCGGTCCCAGACGATCACCTTCGCCAGCAGGGAATCGTAGTTGGTCGGAACCGTATAGCCCTCGTACAGATGAGTATCGACCCTCACGCCCGGCCCACCGGGCAGCATCAGACGCTCTACTCGGCCGCCGCGAGGCAGGAAACCCGCAGCCGGGTCTTCGGCGTTAATCCGGAACTCCATGGCGTGACCGACCGGGCTGACCACCCCGGTGCCGAGCAGGGGCTCCCCGGCGGCTATCCGGATCTGTTCCTTGATCACGTCGATGCCTGTGACCATCTCGCTCACCGGATGTTCCACCTGCACGCGCGTGTTCATCTCCATGAAATAGAAATCTCGCCGTTCGTCGGCCAGGAACTCCAAGGTTCCCGCGCCCGAGTAGCCGATAACGGAGCATGCCTTCAGCACGTGGCTCTGGAGCCGTCCCCGTGCGGGAGCGTCCAGCAGGGGAGAGGGCGACTCCTCCAACACCTTTTGATGGCGACGCTGGATAGAGCAATCGCGTTCGCCTAGTGTCAGCACTCCCCCGGCCCCGTCACCCAGCACCTGCACCTCGATGTGGTGAGGGTTTAGTACGACCTTCTCCAGATACAGATCGCCGTTCCCGAAGGCAGCCTCAGCTTCGGACGAGGCCGCGAAGAACGCCCGTTCGAGTTGATCGGGACCCTCCACCTGACGCATTCCCCGGCCCCCACCCCCGGCGGATGCCTTCAGCATCACCGGGTAGCCCACCTGTTCGGCCAGCCGGGCCGCGTCGGCAACCGAAGTCACGGTGCCCTGGCTGCCGGGGATGGTAGGGACCCCGGCGTCCGCCATGATCTGTTTTGCCAAGGACTTGTCCCCCAGCCGATCCATGGTATCGGGCGAAGGGCCGATGAACACGAGATCGTTGTCGGCGCAGGCCCGCGCGAACATGGAGTTCTCGGCCAGGAAGCCATATCCGGGGTGGACGGCCTCGCACCCTGTGTTCTTGGCCGCCATCACGATGTTCGAGATCGAAAGGTAGCTCCGGCGGGCCTCGGCAGGGCCGACACAGACGGCGGCGTCCGCGTAGCGAAGATGCAACGACTCGCTGTCGGCGGTGGAGAAGACGCAGACCGCTTCGACGCCCAGCTCATGACAGGCTCTGACGATGCGCAGGGCGATCTCGCCCCTGTTTGCCACCAGGATCCGACGGAACACGGCGGCCTCCTCAGGCCTGGTCGAGCTCGATAGCGAAAAGGGTTTGGCCGTACTCCACAGGGCCGCCGTCGGCCGCGAGGACGGCGCGCACCGTCCCGGTGACCTCGGAGGTGACCTCGTTCATGAGCTTCATCGCCTCGAGGATGCAGAGCACATCGCCCTCATCCACGTGCTGCCCCGGCGTGACGTACGCCGGGCTCGTGGGAGATGGGGACGCATAGAACGTGCCCACCATCGGCGCCACGACCTTATGGTATGCGCCGAGAGCCGCGTCGGGCGCCTCGAGCCCGGCCGGTGCGCCTGGCGACTCCGCGTTCTCTCCGAGCATCGGCGCTCCATCGGTCGCCTGCCCCTCGGCCGGCGGTCGATAGCCACCTTTGCGGATGGTGATGCGCACGCCGGCGTCTTCGACCGTGACCTCGTCGATATCGGCAGCCTCCACGGCGGCGATGAGTTCCCTCACCCGGTCCGTAGCCCCAGCAGCACCGGTGACCGCCACGGCCGCCGGCGCCGGCTCGGCCTCCCCGGTCAGAAACACATCCTCCTCGGCCCCGCTGTGTCGCCGCTCGAAGAACTTGCGGGCGGTGTTGGGGAAGAGGGCGTAGCTCAAGACGTCCTCTTCGCTGCGCGCTAGAGGCCCGATCTCCTCCCGATACTCGTCGAGGGTCTCTTCGATCAAGTCGGCCGGCCGGCCGCTGATAGGCTGCTCGTCGCCCAACACCCGGCGCATGATGTCGGGATTGATGGGACCCGGAGCGAGTCCGTAGCGCCCGCGCAGGTACGCCTTCATCTCGTCGGGAACCACCTGCCAGCGCTTCCCGATCAGTACGTTGAGCACCGCCTGCGTGCCAACGATCTGGCTCATGGGGGTCACGAGGGGCGGATAGCCGACCTCCTCACGCACACGCGGGATCTCCTCGAGCACCTCTTGAAGTCGGTCCTCTGCCTTCTGCTCCTTGAGCTGGGAGATCAGGTTCGAGATCATCCCGCCCGGCACCTGATGGGAGTAGACCCGCATGTGAGTGAGAGAGGTGACGCCCCGATCGAACCCGCCCTCTTCGCGCACCTTCTCCCAGTATTCGGCGATGGCGAACAAGGAGTCCAGATCGAGTTCAGTGTCGTATGGGGTGCCCTTAAGAGCGGTCACCAGCATCTCGGTGGCGGGCTGGCTGGCGCCGAAGGCAAGAGGCACCGTTGCCGTGTCGACCACGTCGACGCCGGCTTCGATCGCTTTGAGGTAGGTCATGGGAGCCAGCCCACCGATATAGTGGCAATGTAGCTGGAGCGGCACGGGGATCTCACGCTTCAAGCGAGAGATCAGTCGCTCCGCGAAGTATGGGGAGAGAAGCGCGGCCATATCCTTGATGCAGACGCTGTCCGCGCCCATCTCCACGAGAGCCTGAGCCACTTCCACATAGTGGTCGAGGGTATGGACCGGACTGATGGTGTACACGACGGCGCCTTGAAAATGCTTGCCGGCCTCCTTGATAGCTTCGGCGGAGGTGCGTAGGTTCCGCATGTCGTTGAGGGCGTCGAAGACCCGGAAGATATCGACACCGGACTCGGCAGAGTGCTGCACGAATGCCCGCACGATCTCGTCGCCATAGTGGCGGTAGCCCACGAGATTCTGTCCACGCAAGAGCATCTGGAGCGGCGTGCGCCGACAGTGATGCTTGATCGTGCGCAGCCGCTCCCACGGGTTCTCGTCGAGAAAGCGCAGACAGGTGTCGAACGTGGCTCCCCCCCACACCTCGAGGGAGTGGAAGCCCACGGAGTCCATGTTCTTCAGAATGGGGACGATATGACCGATGCGCATGCGCGTGGCCCAGAGAGATTGGGGGGCGTCTCGCAGCGTGGTATCGGTGATCTGGATGCGGCGGGCTCTCACCTAGGTCGGTCTCCCTCGGGCCCCGTGGCGCCCGGTCAGATTCGAGTGTTGTACTCCCGCGTGCGGGTGTCGATCCGGATGACGTCGCCGGTTCCGACGAACAGGGGCACCTGCACAGACGCGCCCGTCTCCAGGGTGGCTGACTTACTGCCGCCACTCACCGTATCGCCGCGCACCCCCGGTGCGGTCTCGGTCACTTCGAGATCCACGAACACGGGAAGCTCCACGTCGAATGGCTGTCCGTCCATGAACAGTAGCTCGACCTCCATATTGACAGTCATGAGGTCGAGCTTGTCTTCCATTCTGCTCTTCGGCAGCGCGAACTGCTCGTATGATTGCGCGTCCATGAACACGACTTGGTCGGGATCTTCGTAGAGATAGGTCATGCCACGGCTCTCGGTGTGCACCTGGTCGAACTTCTGCTCGGGACGGAACGTTCTCTCCACAACACGACCGGTGGTCACGTTCTTCAGCTTGGTGCGGACGAAGGCCCCACCCTTGCCGGGCTTGACATGCTGGAAGTCGACGATGCGGTATGCGTCGCTTTCGTAGCGTATGGTCATACCCATGCGGAACTGATTGGTTGAAATCACCGGATCGGCCTCCTCGGAGCGAACATCGCGTCGGCGACCAGTTTCGGCGGCCGCCGACCCGTGGCGGGAAATTGTACACTACCCGGCCCGACAGGTGAAGTTGAGTACTGACGGCGCGAGGAACGGCTTAACCGAGCTCCGTAAGCCCCCGATCGCATTCCGAAAGCACGTCTATTCCTGTCTCGGTTATCAACACGGTGTCCTCGATTCGCACTCCGCCGACGTTCGGCACGTAGACGCCGGGTTCGATGGTCACCACCATCCCCGCCTTGAGCACGTCCGAGGACCGAGAGTTGACCCGAGGTTCCTCATGCACGTCGAGTCCTACGCCATGCCCGAGTCCGTGCTTGAAAAGCTCGCCCTTTCCCGCCGCCTCTATCACGCTCCGCGCAACTCTGTCGAGCTCCGCGCAGGCCATCCCCCCCTGGGCGGCGTGTCGGGCCGCCTCCTGAGCCTCGAGCACCAATGCGTGCAGTGCCCGCTCCGCCGCACCTGCCGATCCAACGGCATACGTGCGCGTGACATCACTCGCATAGCCATCTACTTGAGCGCCGATGTCCACTACCAGGAGGTTGCCCGGTCGCAGAACGGCATCGGAGGTCTCAGCGTGGGGCATGGCCCCCCTGGGGCCGGTAGCGACTATATACGGAAAAGGAACTGCTTCCGACCCGTGGGTGCGCACCCACATTTCGAGGTCGAGCGCCACTTTGTGCTCCGTCCGCCCCACCACCGCCATCTCGGCCAGATGATCGAAAACCCCCACCACGATAGCGGCCGCCGTGCGGATCGCTGCTACCTCCGCAGGCTCCTTGATCATCCGCAGGCGCTCGACGATGCCTTCGACGAAACGGTGCGGCACCTCGTCGAGGGCGCCCTCGAGACGACGCCACTGCTCGACAGTGAGATGCCCCGGCTCCACACCCACCGCCGCATCCAAACCGGCCAAGAGCGACGGCAGAACATCGCGCAGTTGATCATCGGGTTCGATGAACCGGGCACCGGGCGCCTGGGCGGCCGCCTGCAGCCGATAGCGAAAGTCCGACACGAGCAACACCTCGTCGGGCCGCACGATGACCACGCCCGCACTGCCCGTGAAACCGGTGAGATAGAGCACGTTGTGAGGGTCGAATACAACCACAGCCGCCAGTTCTTCCGCCGTTAGACTTCTGCGAACGCTCTCCACTCGAGATGCGTATGCATCCTCTGGAATCGACATCACACTCCTCCCGACGCCGCGTCCGCAGCCGCGTCCGCGGCCTCGTCGAGGCTCCCGGCACCGGCCATGCGTATCAGCTCTTTGGCGGCCTCCACGTACCCCTCCACCCCTTTTCCCGACACCCGGAGACTCACGACGTCGGCGATCACGGATACTCGGCGCCATTCCTCTCGGTTGTCGATCTCCGAAAGATGGACCTCGGCCACCGGTCCGGAGACCAACTCCAGGGCATCCCGGATGGCGTAGGAGTAGTGAGTCCATGCGCCCGGATTCACCATCAGCGCCGCGGCCCTCCGGTAGCGGTGGACGAACTCCACGAAGGCGCCTTCGTGGTTGGTCTGATGGCACACGCAGTCCCATCCCAGCTCCGCCGCCGTGGCAGCCACGGTCTTCTCGATATCGCCGAGGGTGATCGTGCCGTAGTGCTCCACGGGGCGCTCGCCCAACAGGTCGAGATTCACTCCATGCACAACCACCAGCATGGGCCTCGTCGCGCCCTGGCCCTGGCCCTGGCTCTGACGATCATGATTCATGTCCGGATCACCTCCAGTCCTCTGCGGAACACGTCCGCCGGCACGGGCACCCCCCACGAAGGTTCGCCCACTGCCCGCAGACACACGAAACCGCTGCCGGCGGCGGTCACCTTCTTGTCACGCCCGGCGGCGCCGACCACCTCACCCCACGAATCCACAGGCGTCGAGACCGGCAGCCCTAATGCCACCAGAAGGCGCCGCGTCCTCTGCCTCACCGTCGGCGAGAGACCTACTACCTCCTCACTCACCGCGAGTGCTACGAGCAGGCCCAACCCGACGGCTACACCGTGAGGCAGCACACCGTATCCCACGGTCGCTTCGAGGGCGTGAGCAGCGGTGTGGCCCAGGTTCAATACCGCACGACGACCTTGCTCGGTCTCGTCGTCGGCGACCACTGCTGCCTTGACGCCGACGCAGCGCCGCACTATGACGCCGACCACATCCGCGCGTCGCGCCAAGACAGGCTCCACCTCGGACTCGAGGTGCTCCAGCAACCCGTCAGTATCGAGCAGAGCGTACTTCACGACTTCGCCCATGCCGGATAGGAACTCGGACTCGGGCAGCGTGACCAGGAGCCTGGGGTCCGCCACCACCAGGCCCGGCTGATAGAAACTGCCCACCAAGTTCTTCCCCGCAGCCAGGTTGACCGCGACCTTACCGCCTACGCTCGAATCTACCTGAGCGAGTAGAGTAGTGGGAATCTGCCAAAGACCCACCCCCCTCAGGTACGTCGCCGCGACGAACCCGGCGAGATCTCCTACTACGCCACCGCCGACTGCCACCACCACGTCGTCACGCCGAGCTCCCACGGAGGCAAGCCGGTCCCAACAGCGTGCGGCCTCGCTCACAGACTTGCTCGTCTCGCCGGCGGCGACGAGGAAAGGTACACCGCCGATCGCACGCTCGAGAAGTGCAGTCAGCTGCCCGCCGAACTCCGTCCACACGGTGGTGTCGCTGACTATGAAGACCCGGCGTCCCGCATCCGCCAAGGAGCGGGCATGCTCGGCAAGCAGATCGAGTGACCCGACCCCACCGACGATCAGCGAAGGTCTACTCAGACCGGATAGGTCGAGGCGCCAGATCACGAAAGGGTTACCGCACGGACCACGAGGTCGGCCACCTCGTCCGGGGTCAAGGCTTCGGTGTCGACCACCAGGTCGGCCGACTCGCGATACTCACCATCCCGCCGAGCGGATAGGGCGGAGAGGGCCTCCCAAGAGACGGCGAGGGGTCGGCCGGTGCCGCGCACTCGTTCCCACGCCACCTCAGGGGACACCGCTAGGTAGACCACCGTGCTATGCATTGCGAGAAGAGTGCGGGCTTCTGCCCGCGTCAGTGTTCCCCCTCCCAGTCCCAGCACCAGTCCATCGTCCGCCGCCTGCGCGCTAAGTACATCCTGGAGAACCTCGAGTTCGACCCGGCGGAAAGCGGCTTCTCCCCCGCGGGCGAACATCTCACCAATCGGGCATCGCTCACGGCGCTCGACTTCGTCGTCGAGATCCGTGAACCTCCATCCCAGTGCGGCCGCGACCAGCCGACCTACCGTCGACTTTCCACTGCCCATAAAACCGGACAGCGCTACGACGGGCGCCACAGGCCCCTCGACGCCAGGGAGTCGACGTAAGCGCCGTACGATGCCCGTAGTTGGTCGGCCGAGTCGCCCCCGAACTTCTCCAAGACAGCGCGGGCGAGCTCCCACGCCACCGTGGCTTCTCCTACCACGGCGGCCGCGGCTACGGCTTCGACGTCACTGCGCTCACGGTGCGCGGAGACCGGTTCGAATGTGCTCAGGTCGACCGAGGGCAAGGGGCTCATCAGCGTGGGAATGGGTTTCATGGCTGCCCGCACGATCACAGGCATGCCGTTCGTCATGCCCCCTTCCAGGCCCCCGGCCCTGTTGCTCGGGCGGGTGATCGTCGGCCTCCCCGCCCCGGACGAGACAACGAACGGATCGTGAACATGTGATCCCCTCGCTCCGGCGGCCAAGAACCCTTCGCCCACCTCCACCCCTTTGATCGCTGGGATGCTGCCGAGGGCACCCATCAGCCGGCCATCGAGTCTATCCTCGGGCGACGCGTATCCGCCCACTCCCGGACAGACCCCCCAGGCCCACACCTCGAAGACTCCTCCCAATGAGTCACCCGCCTCGCGCGCTTCGTCGACCACCGCCCGCATCCGGTCCTCGGCGGAGGGATCGTCACACCAGAAGAGGGACGATTCCACGGCGGCCCAGTCCACGGTGTCCGGGCGCGTATGGTCGGGAACCGTCGAGACAGTCACACCACCGACGGCGATCACTCGAGCGCGCACGGTCACGCCCACGAAGCGCAGAACCGCCTTGGCGACCACTCCGGCGGCCACCCGTGCGACGGTCTCCCGTGCACTGGACCTCTCCAGCACATTCCTGATGTCATCGGTCCCGGTCTTAGCCACCCCGGCAAGGTCCGCGTGCCCCGGGCGAGGTACCGTCACGGGGATAGCAGCCCCTTCCGATGCCGGTTCCGATTGCATCACCGCTCGCCAGTTCTCGTAATCGGAGTTCTCCACCAAGAGGGCTATGGGGCTCCCAAGAGTGCGTCCGTAGCGAACGCCCGCGAGTATGCGCACGCGGTCGTTCTCGATACGCATGCGACCGCCTCGGCCATAGCCGCGTTGACGCCGAGCCAAGTCCGCATCGATGTCGCGCGCCTGTAACTCGATACCCGCGGGCACGCCGGCGACGACGCACACCTCCGCCGGTCCGTGGGATTCACCCGCGGTCAGGAGCCGGAGTCCACCCATCTTGGCCCTCTCCTCTACGAAGACGGCGCCCGCAGGCGCCGTTGCTCGGAGCTCGTTCTAGAATGACGCGTCGTCGACAGGGCGCGATGGCCGAGTGTGAGGCAAGGACGCAGGTCTACTTGAGGAACTGCTCTCCGACTGCCAGCGTGCGGGTCTCACTTCCGTGAAGGAAGACCACAGTCTGGTTCGCGGCGTCGATCTCGACGACCTCGATCTGACCCCATGAAGTCGAGGCGACATCGCCCTCGTGTTTGTCTTGGTAGGTGACGCCATCCACCTCGAAGGTTACCACGGGTTCGCCGTTCACTTCGTCGATCGAGAGTACCTTGAGACTATGCAGCGGTGTGGTCACCCCAGGTGGATGCGTGGTCGCCGTGGACCCTCCGGTCGTAGTTGTCGTCGCACTGCCTCCGGCAGTCGTCGTCGTCGAGCCGCCGGTAGCGGTGGTGGCGGTTGTGGGGGGCAGCGCCTGCTGGCGGAACGGGTCTTTGCTCTGGAAAGTCGAGAGCTCGTCGATGGCCACCGGGATCGTACCGCCCGTCGTCGTCCCTTCCGCGGCCGTGGTGGTCACGGTTCCCTGCTGCGGCGGCAGGGTGGTGGTGGTCTCGTCGGCGCCTCCGCTGCAACCACCAACGAGTAGCAGAAGGGCCACGACGGCAAGGAGTCCGGAGAGTATCGTGCTGACGCGCGTCTTAGTCATGTTGCTGCCTCTACTGGCCCGAGGTGGCGGGCGCCGTTGGTGAACGCCTGAAGGCGTAGAGCGTCACTTCGGACGTGAGATCCGGCGACGCGGCGTACATCTCTGCACCGAGACCGAACGAGACGCTCTTGACCGCAAGGAGACGTCCAGGGCCCGCGACCATCTGCTCGGCGCGATAGAGAAAGTCGTTGATGTCGAAGAAGCTACCCTTGATCGAGAGCGCGAGTGACACGATCTCTACGGACCCTGCTGCCTGCGGAGAGGCGGGGCTTATGGTCATGAAATCGATTCCCGACTCGGTGGCCAGATCCTGGATCTGGAGGAGGAGGCTAGGCAACTCAGTGCCCTCGGGGAGCATCTTGCTGAGCTCCATCAAGGTGGCCTGGTTCTTGGCCGCCTCTTCACGAGTCTGTTGCATCTGGGCAAGCTTATTTTTGTTATCGGAAAGGGTCTGCTGTTCGGTCGCGATAGACGCCTCTGTATCCTTGATGCTGGTGAGAAGGGGACTGAGCGCCAGGAAGTAATACGCAGCCGCGACAACGACGAGACCCAGGGCCACAAGAATGTAGATGTTGCGGCGGCTCACTGGCCGGTCACCTCCACCTGGGTCAGCGGCAGGTAAGCGTTCGGGTCCGGCGTGTTCACGAGGCCCGCGCTGACGCTGAAGCCCTTCACCGTCTTCTTCGGGTCGAATGCGCCCGTCGCGGAGGTCGCTGAAGAGAGGTTGATGTCGACCAACCCGGGCACGAGTTCCATGCGGACCAGGAATGTCGCAACGTCCTCGAACGAGTAGGTGTTGCCTTGGATACTGACGCTCCCCGCAGAGTTACCCGCTCCTGCCGCGGCCGGGTCGCCCCCGATCGTGGTGACGGGTGCGTCCACGCTCAGACTAGTGAACCAGGCGTTGTCCGGCACGACCAGACTCATGTCGCCAAGAACCTGCGACACAAGAGTACGCCCCGCGTACAACGACTGAACCAGTGCCTCTGTGTCTTTCCTCTTCTGCGCCAGCGTATCGAATCCGGCTAGGGAGGCCAACTCGGCCACGATCTGGGCGTTCTCGCTCTGGAGTTGGGCAAGCTCGTCTTGCTTGGCCGTCAGTTGGTTACTGAAACTATAGTAGCTGAAAGCTATCCCTGCCAGCACCACGGCTCCGGCGATGATAAGGAACAGCAGGCCTACATCGGTCTTGGTGCGCACACGCTCGGCGGCTGGGACAAGGTTTATTCGCCTGACCACTAATCCACCTCGTCCAAAGCCAAGCCGACCGCTACAGCCAAGCGCGGAGCCTGGATCGCCAAGACCTCATCCGGCACACCGCTTGCGTTCTCCGAGAGCTTCAGGAGCGGGTTCCCACATTCGACTCGGATTCCAAGGAAGTCCGATAGGTGCGTATCGAGGTTGCGGAGTAGTGCGCCGCGCCCGGTGAGCAGAAGGTGGTCGACCGGGCTTGCGAAATCCTGCGTCTGGTAGTAGTCGACCGACCGGCGGATCTCCTCCGCCAGCTCTTCCGCGACTCCCCCCAGGCTGGCCTGAACATCTTCGATGGTCGCCGCGTTGTACGTCGAGGTGTCGGCGAGCAGCGGCCCAGCAAGGCCGATGCGCTCCATGAGCACGGAGGCGTCTTCGAACGGCACGCCTTGGCGCTCTACCAGCAGCCTCGTGAAAGCGTCATGTGAGAAGTTGATGATACGGGTGAACTTGGGGACCCCGTCAACCGCTACGACCAGAGTCGAAACCGAAGACGATATGTTGACGACGCCCAGAGTCTGAGGGGCTTGTCCTCCCTGATCGACGAACGAGACCGGCGTAGCCAGCGCACGGATTAGAGCGAATGCGTTGACGTCGATGCCCGCGATCTTGAGACCGGCGCGCTTAGCCGCCTCGACGAACTGCTGAATCATGTCCTTCTGCGCGGCCACCAGGAGAACCTGCTGCTTGCCGACCCCGTCCTCCCCCGCATAGCGGGTGACGACCTGGAAATCGAGCACAGCTTCCTCTAGCGGGATAGGTATGTAGTCCTGGGCCTGGAACTCGATCGCCCCCCGCAGTTCCTCCTCGCCCATCTCGGGAACCTCTATCTGACGCACGATGACTTTCTGGTTGCCCACCCCGATGTGGACTATCTTGCCCTTCATGCCCGAATCGTGCATGAAGGCCTTCAGCTCAGCTGCCAGGCCACCGGGGTCCACGACCTCCCCGTCGAACATGACCCCCTCTGGGAGCGGTCGCTCAAAGTACGCCTTGAGGACGGCGTTCGGACTGCGTCCGGCTATCTGCACGCCCACGATGCTCGATTTCCCTACATCGAGCCCAATCGGAGCCTGTCTTCTTGAGAATATTCCAATCACCTCAGACCTTGACCTCTAATTGCGAGTTGGAGAAAGAACCCTCTGCCTCAGCATCAGCTAGGTTCGACATCGATAGGATCCACTCCTTCAACCTCGGCCACATCCGGCGCTCGATTCGTCACAGAGACAGCACCCAAGCACTAAAACGCGGAATAGAGACCACATGATACGCCCGCCGACCTTCTCATCAAAGCGGGGTCGCTGCCATTCCGGCGCCAACCCAGTCTCTATCGGGAGTCGAGGTACGAGCTGGCGCATCAGAAGAGCCTCAAGTACCAGTCGAGTATAGCCCCTCCCGAAAGAGCCGCCACAGCTGCTCCCAATGACAGATAGGGACCGAACGGGATCTTGTCGGTGCGCTTCTTCACTCCGCCGATCAGAAGCGCCCCGCCGATAACACCTCCCGCTAGAAAGCCGACAAACAGGGCGACGATAACGCCGGCGCCAAGGACTACACCCATCAGGAGGGCGAGTTTTACGTCGCCGAAACCCATCCCCCCGGGCCACAACATCCCAAGAGCGAAGAGAAAACCCGCCGCGCCCAACCCCGCGACCACGTAGTGCCACCAGCGCTCCGGAGCCAAGAGAACAGAGGCGATGATTCCCGCGGCCGCTCCGGGAAGCACGATCTTGTCCGGGATGATGCGGCGATCGAAGTCGATGAACGTGACGGCGACGAGAGCCGCAAAGAAGACAATGATCTCCAAGGTGAGCCACTGGGGCCCGTAGGCGACGAATGCTCCCAGAAAGAGACCTCCAGTCATAACTTCGACCAATGGATATCTCATAGAAATCCCGGTGTCGCAGTCTCGGCAGCGGCCCCGCAACCAGACGAAGCTCAGCACCGGGATATTGTCGTACCACCTGACCGCGTGCCCGCAGACCGGACAATGCGAACCCGGCCGCGCGAGAGATTCCCCTCGCGGCAGGCGATAGATCACGACGTTAAGAAAACTGCCCACGACGAGGCCGAACAGGGTGACCATCACCGCGATGTAGCCTGTCGTCACCGTCATGTCGCCGTCTCGCCCCTTCCTCGGTGATCCGTGCGGCCCGCTCTTTGCAAACGATACCGCCAACCACACGTGTTATCGGCCGCGTGTCGCGTCCCTTGAGGGGTCCCGCACAGATCAGACTCATGCCCGCACCTCTCACGACGCAAGACAAGTCTATCGTAAGAGCACGCGGCCCTTCCATACGACCAAGGGTGGACATTCGCCGGTGGGGCACCTCGCTAGACACGAGTGGGGACCCCACTCAAGGCGACGGGAGATCACCTCACGTGAGCTGACGTGCGGGAGAAGCCACCCCCTCTTTCAGATACCTGATCAGGGCCGGCACCATGTAGGGGATGATCAACGGCAGCATGTTCGGCATCAGAGCTTCCATGGTCTTGGGCAGCAGATCAGGCATCTGCTCACGCATGTAGTCGGGGATGTCCATGCGCCGATCCACCGCCGCCACCATGTCGGGCATGACCTTGGGCATGATCATCGGCATCATGAGGGGGAACATCTTTGGCATCACCGGCTTCATGGCCTCGAGCGCACCGGGCACTTTGGCCATCGCGCGCATCATGGAGCCCATGCCGGCGGGCATCGCATCGACCATCTGTGGGAACACGTCCTCCATCACCACCGCCATGTTATGCGGCTTCATGAGTATTATCATCTGATCGAACACCCTCCACGAAGCCAGACAGGCCTCGTGGTATTGGGGGAGGTCCACCCCCAGCGACTGCGCCGCCAGATGGGCCAAGTCGTGGATGGTCACGGGAAGGCCCTTCTTGTCGGCCGTCACCCGCAACTGGAACTGACAGCACGGGCACAAGGCGACAACATCGCTCACCCCGATATCGAGAGCCTCTTGCAGCCGCTGCTCGCCGATATCAGCCGCCACAGGAGTCGCCCCGATGAGCGTGAGCACCGACCCGCAACAAAGGCCATCCTCGCGGTTATGCTCCATCTCCTTCAGCTCGATGCCGGGGATGGCCTGCAGCAGTTCCCGGGGCGGTTCATACAGGCCACACGCGCGCCCCGCATGGCAGGAGTCGTGGAACGTGACCGTCATGTCGATCTCTCCGGGGAGCTCGAGTCGCCCTGCCTTGATCTCTTCCGCCAGGACTTCTGAGTAATGCTTGGCTTCGATCCCGTACTCTATGCCGAGCTTCTCGCACCATTGTGGGTAGTACTCTTTCCACACGAGGAGACACGCCGGGCAGGAGGTGATCACCGTTTCCACACCCCGCGCCTTCATGTTCGCCACGTTCTGCTTCATGTTCTCTTCCCAGACATCCCACCGACCCGAGATGAGCATGGGGATACCGCAGCAGTTCTCCTCTTCGCCCAGGTAGGTGAAATCTATCCCCGCCCGCAGCAAGAGCTCGGCCGAGCCCTTCGCAATATCCTGCTCGATGTAACTCGCCGTGCAGCCGGCAAAGTAGGCGGTCTTCGACCCCTCGGTCAGTTGCTCCTTGATCTCATCCGGCAGCCAATCAGCCCGATTGTCACGATAGCCGGCCCAGATATTGCCTTCCTTGCGCATGGACGCGGCCATCATTTCGAAGGGTGGGAAGGTCATCCGCCCCTGATCCTGTATGAGAGCCCCCCGCATCTGACCCCACGCGGGCTCCACCGGCAGGTCCAGAGGACACACCATGTCGCACTTTTCGCAGGTAGTGCAGAGGAGGAACTTCTCGACCCACTCCTGGGTGAGTTCTTCGCGTCCTTCCAGGACCTCCCGGATGAAGTACCACTTGCCCCGGGGCGAGTGCGACTCCCATCCCTGGCCGCCGAACTGGGTGCACCCTTCTACGCAGTAGCCGCACTGAGCGCACGCATACGCATAGCCGGCCACTTCGTCCGGAATACCATGCCTGCCGCCCTCGAGCTTCTCCCCCAGGTCAACACCGAAGCTGTTGCCTACGGAGCGGATCAGCGGCTCGATGCTCTCTGCCATTCCCATGACAGCGCTCAACGAGCCATCACCGTACACCTTGCCCGGGTTCATGATGCCGTTGGGGTCGATCCGCTTCTTGTATGCCTCGAGCTGTTCGAGGCGAGAGGAGCCCAGCACCTCTGCGGCATGGCGCTTGAAGTAGATGCCGGTGGAATACGGCCTCCCACCGTTCTCCATGGCCAGCTTGATCACCGTGATAGCAAGACCGAACGCGATGTTGTAGGCGAACGTACGCTCATCGTGTGGGATGAAACAGAGCAGAACGAACTCCTTGCCGCCGACGCTCACTCCCTCGATGACCATGGGAAGCTCTATGCGCTCGTCGATTCCCGAGAGTACCGCCGCTAGAGCCGAGGTGGGCACAACCACCTCCGTCGGGATCAATGACGGACCTATACGCTTGACCCGCATAGGACTGTAACGCAACTCCCATTCGTGCCTGGCCACGTCATCGGGCAGTGCGGTGCCGCCGGCATCCACGGCCATCTGCTCGAGAGCACCGGCAAGGTCACCGTCGCCTTTCTGCCACGCGACGAGCATGATGTAGCTCTCCGGAACATCCGCAGGAGTATGAAGCGAGTGGACCGGGTGACCATGGTGGGTCTTAGCAGGCAGGCGCTTGCCGAGGCGCACCGCGGACGGATTGATGAAGCTGACCGACCAAAGGGGCACTCCCGCTTCCAGAAACGCCTCAAGAGCCGCCTGCAGGCCGGCTGGTTTCGCGAACGCCGCCGCAAACAACCGCACTTCGTCCACCCGCTGCACCTTAAGGGTCACCTGCGTTATGAAACCGGTCATGCCTTCAGCATCAGATACCATGTCAAGCGCCGTTCCGCTGACGGTCTCGATCCCACCGTCTGGGCGCACGATGCGGGCAGAGACCACGTTGTCACTGAACCAACCATACCGGTAGCTGCCGTGACCCGCACCGCCTTGTGCAAGCCACCCCGCAACGGTGGACGCCGGCGCGCTCGTGGGATACGTCCGCAGAGCGAGGTCATGTTCGGATAGCGTGGCTTCGAGATCCTTCCATACGACCCCGGCCCCGACGGTCAAAGTCATCGCGGCGGGATCTATGTCTTGAATCCTCTTGAAACGACGCATGTCGACCACTATCGCGCCTTCGTGCGGGATGCCGCCCCCGTACCCGGCAGTGCCCCCCCCACGCGGCACCAACTCAACGCCGAACTCCGTGGCCGCCCTGACCAACTGAACGAGGGAGGCTTCATCCTTCGCACGGACGACGCAGCCCGCCAGACCACCAGCACCGAGGGGCTTGACCAGCTTTGGGATGCTGCCTACGTCGTGCGAGTACAGCCTGCGCTCCACACGATCGAAGGTGACATCTTCCCCGAAGATGGCCACTAGACGCTCTTGGACGACCTGCTTCATGCTGACCTCACTTTGTGCTGTGCTTCACATAACAGAGCCGATTCACATCGGCCTGCCGTCTGCGTAGAGACAACCATACCCCTATGGGTATCGAGAGATTCTACACCACCACTCACAGCTTGTCCAGACTCTAGAGCCACCCGCCAGACTGCATCGCTTCCTTCAAGATCACCTGTGCGCCCTCAGACAAGCGCTCCATCGGTGGGCGCAATGGGCCCGCCGGCAGTCCCATCCACTCCAACGCCTGCTTCACAGGAATAGGGTTCGGCTCGACGAAAAGGGCGTCCACAACAGGCATGATGTGGAAATGAAGTCGCCGAGCCTCCGGCACATCGCCTTCCCACACAGCTTGGCACATGGCCGCCACTTCCCGCCCGACGACGTGCGCGACAGCCGCAATCGCCCCCGCAGCCCCGTGGCAGAGCAGAGAGAACGTCATAATGTCCTCTCCCGAGTACACCTGGAAGCTGTCCCGTTCGGTAGCCCGCAACACGAGCATCGCCTGGTGCAGGTCACCTGAGGCGTCTTTGAGTCCGACCACCTGAGGAACATCGTTCCACAGCCGAATGATCGTGTCGGGTTCGATGTTGCGGGAAGAGCGCCCGGGAATGTTGTAGAGAATCATGGGCAGATCTACCGCGTCCGCCACGGCTTTGAAGTGATTGTACAAGCCCCGCTGCGTCGGCTTGTTGTAGTAGGGGCATACTTGCAGACTCGCATCCACACCCGCATCCGCGGCGGCGCGAGTAAGATCTATGGCCTCCTGGGTCGAATTGGACCCGGTGCCGGCGATAACCGGCACCCTTCCGGCGGCCCGCCTCGTAACAGCCCGTATCACCGCTGCGTGCTCCTCGTGGGACAGCGTGGGGGATTCCCCCGTGGTGCCACAAGGGACGAGGCCATCGCACCCGACTTCATCCACAAAGTAGTCGACCAAGCGGTCGAGCCCCGGCCAGTCGATAGACAGATCCTCGTAGAAGGGGGTAACCAGTGGCAGGATAACCCCGCGAAGTCCCCACTCAAGCTTACGCATCAGGCGCCTCTCATTCCGTCGCAATGTGCCGACCGTTGGTACGGCTCAAGTCACTCTACCTACAGGTGGTTTGGAGGGCAAGTCCGAGGGCTCAATACCTGGTCCAGAAAAGGATCGAGCCCGCCATCACTGGCGGGCTCGATAAAAATCCCGGCGGCGTCCTACTCTCCCACACAGTCTCCCGTGCAGTACCATCGGCGCTGAGAGGCTTAACTTCTCTGTTCGGAACGGGAAGAGGTGTTTCCCTCTCGCCATAGCCACCGGAAACTTTGTAAAAAAATCCAAAGACTTACTCCGAGTCACCTTCAAATCTGCATAGTGGCAAAGAAAAAGTTAAAGTCAAGACCTCGACCGATTAGTACTGGTCTGCTGAACACATTACTGTGCTTACACATCCAGCCTATCAACCTGGTGGTCTTCCAGGGGACTCTCGGGCCATATGGCCCAACGAAACCTGATCTTGGAGCGGGCTTCACGCTTATATGCTTTCAGCGTTTATCCGTTCCGTCCATAGCTATCC
>CAZDGO010000004.1:0-23484 GCA_964504825.1 uncultured Gaiellales bacterium | reverse complement strand
CCTCCACTCCCTGCACCCAGAGATAGGTATCCTGTTGGCCCGCGAAACTGGCGTTAGGCAGATCCTCGGCGGTCGCGCTGGAACGGACGGCGACCGGGACGCCATTCCGGTCGCACGCCTCCTCGAGCCGTTCATAGTGTAACTGCAGCTCAGCCATGATGGCGTCCGGCATCTGACTATGCCGGAACAGCGCGCGGATCTCGGCGCTCACCGCGTCCAGGCGGGTCGTGTCTTCTGTCTGCACCTCACCCAACAGCTTGAACAGGTCGTCCTTGATGCCGGCTTCCTTCAGGTAATAGTGGAACCCGTCGACGGTCACGGCGAACCCCGGCGGCACGCGGATGCCGCGCTTGAGCAGCTCCCCGAGGTTCGCGTTCTTGCCACCCACAAGCCCGATGGCGTGACGGTCCAGGTCCTTCAACTCGACCACGTACGTCATGGTCCTACCCCCCTTCATCTCGGGCGATCGACGAACGCGTGGGTCATGCCTCTGCGCGCTCGAGGATCGTGACCACGCCCGTGTCACCGTCGACCCGGACCCGGTCGCCCGTCTTGATGGCGGTGGTCGCGAAGCCCGTGCCGGTCACGGCGGGCAGACCATACTCTCGGGCCACGATGGCCGCGTGAGAGGTGAGCCCTCCGATGTCGGTCACCGCAGCGCCCACCCGACCGAGCGCCGGTCCCCACGACGGGTTGGTCGACGGGCACACCAGGATCTCGCCGGCCTTGAGCTTCATGATCTCGTCGGCCGTGTGCAGCACGCGGGCGATGCCTTCCGCCACACCCGCCGACGATCCGAAGCCCTTGATCTCGTCCAGGTCGCCGGGGTCCACCGAGGAGCCCTTGAGCCAGTCGCCCACCTTGTCGGTGGTGACGCCCCATAGCATGATCGTGAAGGGCTCGGCCACCACTTCGGGCGTTTGGCCCAGCGCCGGAGATGGGATCCACTTGCCGGCGGCATCCAGGATGCCGTGGCGCTTGTCCGCCGTGCCGGCCCAATCCATCGAGGGCACGCCCTCACCCAAGGCCCACTGTGTCGCGCTGTCTTCGATGAGCGCAGGCACTTCGAAGCGGTTGAACATGAAGATGTCATCCACCTTCTTGAGCGAACCGGCTTTCACCAGTGCTCCGCCGATCTCGCGGATCTTGTCCCACCAGAGGGTGTGGAACCAGTGCTCGATCCAGAACAGGTGATCTTCCGCGTACTTGTAGATGATGCGTGTGTCGTTGTAGGCAGTGTCGAACGTAGTCCGGTCTTCGTCGGTGCGGATCAACGTGCGGTACTCGCCCACCAGCGCGTCGCGGGCCACGCTGATATCGTCCAGCGACCGCTCGATGCGCTCGCCGTTCTGGAGTCGCTCGATGTAATTCTTGATGTAGCCGAAGGGCACGTCGAGCTTGTTCAGCCAGCTGCCCTCGTTGTAATACCAGCCGCTGCCTGTGGAGATGTGCAGCCACGGGTCGCGGATCTTGTCGAACTCGTCGAGCCAGTCGCGTCCGCTCTGGATCTCGCGCAGCGAGACGATCTTCTCGGCGGCGGTCTCCTCACGCTCGAGCACCGCGGCGACGGGTCCCTCTTCGTAGGCGAGGCGCGCCAGGCGACACAACTCCGCATCCGGCCGGAACATGGACACGTCGGCGCCGGACACCATCTTGCTCACCGCGGCGTCGCTCACACCGGGGAACAGCGTCTTGGCGGCCCCGAAGAAGGTGAGATAGTACAGATACGCCAAGTTCAGGTAGTTGAAGTGATACTGCCAGCCCTTGTAGAGGCAATCCACCGCACGGCTGAACGATTCCATGAGTTCGTACGCGGCCGTGTAGCCCTTGAAGCCGTCCGGGAACATCTCGTTGTCGGGCACGTAGCGGGGCAGTTCGGAGGGCACGTGGATGGCTTTCAGCTCGCCACCGAGTTTCTGCACCCGCCCCAGCCACTCGTCCCAAAGCTCGCTGTAGTGCTCCACCGGATAGTGGGCCCGGGCCTGGAACAGCGCGGCTTTCTCCCCGATGACCTCGTCCGGCGGCGGTTCCACTGCGCAGATATACTGATAGCAACCGACGATGCGTTGCGCGATGCCTTGGGCCGGGGGGATGCAGAAGACCCGCGTGGTGTGTTGCGAGAGAGAGATCTGCCAGGCCTGCTGGAAGATGTGATCGAGGGGCGGCACTGGGTAGGGCGCGTGAATCTTGTCGAGGTACCAGAAGTGGCGGTTCTCCCACTCCTCCCGCGCGCCGCCGAAAAAGAAGTGGGAAGGATACATAGACTCCCACCCGGCGAGCGAGGATGGCACTTCTGTAGCAGCGTACGCCGTGGGTTTCGGGAACGAGTTCGACTGCGTCACGGTGCGAGCCCCCCTTGTTGACCTGAGCCTGTCGGCCCTCTCTCGATGCGGCGCCGCATACCGCCCCCTGAGCGGTCCCCCACAGCCATGGGCGGACGATGCCACGCATGAGCAGAATACCGCCCGTTCGCGGGGGTATCAACGAACTCCGGGCAAGTGGCGCGATATGCCTATGAGCGGCGCACGACGGACCTCGAGAGGTCCCGCAGCCGAGCCGGCGCGGGCCTACGGCATCGGGGAGTGGCGGCGGATCTTAGTGACGCCGGCTCTCCCGGCCTTGGAGCCCAGCTCCGCCACAAGATACAATCCCCACACGTCCTCGACCCCACGACCAGGGATGACCCATGAAAGAGATCCTTTCCGGCAACGAGGCCATCGCCCGCGGCGCCTGGGAAGCGGGTGTGCGGCTCGCGGCCGCCTACCCGGGCACGCCGAGCACCGAGATCCTGGAGAACATCTCGAAATACCCAGGAATCTATTCCGAGTGGTCGCCGAACGAGAAGGTGGCCTTGGAAGTGGGGCTCGGCGCGGCCATCGCCGGCGCCCGCGTGTTGGTGGCCATGAAGCATGTAGGCGTGAACGTAGCCGCAGACCCCCTGTTCACCGCGTCGTACACCGGGGTGAACGGCGGCCTGGTGTTGGTGACCGCCGACGACCCGGCCATGCACAGCTCCCAGAACGAGCAGGACAACCGTCAGTATGCCCGCTTCGCCAAGGTGCCGATGCTCGAGCCCTCCAACAGTCAGGAGGCCAAGGACCTCGTCCTGCTGGCCTTCGACCTGAGCGAGGAGTTCGACACGCCCGTGCTCTTCCGCACCACGACCCGGGTGTCGCACTCGAAGAGCCTGGTGGAGCTCGGCGAGCGCCCCGAGTTGGCCCCCCTCACCACACTCGAGAAGGACGCTCCCAAGTACACCATGCTGCCCGGCTACGCCAAGATCAAGCATCCCAAAGTCGAGCAGCGCATGTGCGACCTGGCCGAGCGGGCGGAGACCCTGGCCTGCAACCGCATCGAGATGGGTGATCCGGCGGTGGGCATCGTGGCGACCGGGGCCACATACGCCTATGCTCGGGAGGCCTTCCCCGGGGCGAGTTTCCTCAAGCTGGGCATGACATATCCTCTGCCCCGACGCCTGATTGCGGAGTTCCGGGCGAAGGTGCAGAAGCTCCACATAGTAGAAGAACTTGACCCTTTCCTCGAGGAGCAGATTCGCCTGATGGGAGTCGCCGTCGACGGCGGCAAAGACCTGCTGTCCATCTGCGGGGAGTTCGACCCCGGTCTGATCGCGCGCACCCTGACGGCGGCCGGCGCGCCCGGCGCGACGGCCGCGCTCTTGGTGGAACCTACCCCCGGAGCGACTGACCTGCCTCAGCGGCCACCTACCTTGTGCGCAGGTTGCTCGCATCGCGGTGTGTTCACGGTGTTGAAGCGGTTGCGGGTCTTCGTCAGCGGGGATATCGGCTGCTACACGCTGGGCGCATTGGCGCCCATCAGCGCCATGCATGCCTGTGTCTGCATGGGCGCCGGCATCGGGATG
Source organism: uncultured Gaiellales bacterium (assembly GCA_964504825.1). Lineage (GTDB taxonomy): Bacteria > Actinomycetota > Thermoleophilia > RBG-16-64-13 > RBG-16-64-13 > JAJZQZ01. Next base: position 19,604 of record CAZDGO010000004.1, on the reverse strand, counting down.
GCGCACGGCATCTCCAAGGTGATGGAACCCGGGGGCGACATCAAGAACAGAGCGGTGGCCGTCATCGGCGACTCCACCTTCTTCCATTCGGGCATCACCCCCCTGATGGATTCCATATGGAACAAGAGCAGCACCGTCACCATCATCCTCGACAACCGCATCACCGCCATGACCGGCGGTCAGGAGAACCCGGGCAGCGGTCACACCCTCTCCGGCATCGACGCGCCCGAGGTCGATCTGGTCAAGCTGGTGCAGGCCCTGGGCGTGCGTCGTGTGGCCACCATCGACCCCTACGACCTCGAACGGACCGAGCGCGTTCTCCGCGAGGAGATCGCCGCCGACGAACCCTCGGTGGTCATCGCCACCGCCCCCTGTGTGCTGCAGTTCAAGGTACGGAGCCACCCGTGGGTGGTCGACGCCGAGGCCTGCAACGGCTGCAAACGCTGTCTGCAGGTCGGCTGCATCGCCCTCAACATGGTGCAGGACGGCGACGAGATCAAGGTGGAGATCGACCCCGCGCAATGCACCGGTTGTGGGGTATGCGCGCAGATGTGCAACTTCGACGCCATCCGGGCCCCCTCCCCGGTGGAAGCCTAGGAGGGCGCCGTGAGCGCGACCACAAGCACCGACACCGCGGCTGCGGAAGCCACGCCTGCCGCGGCAGGCTCCGCCGTGGGCGACGCCTACGCGCAGGCCGCTGTGACGACCACCAACATCCTGCTCTCGGGCGTGGGCGGCCAAGGCGTGCTCCTGGCCAGCTATGTGCTGAGTCAGGCAGCGATGGCCGAGGGCCTCGACGTCAAACAGAGTGAGGTCCACGGCATGAGCCAGCGGGGCGGCAGCGTCATGAGCCACCTGCGCTTCGGACCGCACGTCTGGTCGCCTCTGGTGACCCAAGGCACCGCCGACCTTCTACTCTCATTCGAAGCCCTCGAGGCCCTGCGCTACGTCCACTGGCTGCGGCCCGGCGGTCTCCTGGTCTACAACACGTTGCGCGTGAACCCCAGCACGGTGGCCGCCGGCCTGGCCACCTACCCCGATGCCATCCGCGATCGCATAGCCGCCGCCTGGGACAACGTGCGTCCGGTGGACGCCACCGCCCTGGCCGAACAGGCGGGCACGGCGAAAGCGGCCAACATGGTGCTGCTGGGCGCCATCGCCGACCAATTGCCGTTCAAGCCGGAGACCTGGCGGGGGATCATCGAGCGGGTGGTGCCCCCCAAGACGGTAGAGGCCAACGTGCGGGCCTTCGAGTTGGGACGGGCCGCGGGGCGGTAGGCTGGTCGGGGGCGTGGGGTCCGGCAGCCCGCCCCGAGACGACCCAGCGGAGGATCTAGGACCCCGAGCCTGGAACCAAGCCGGAGAGGCGACCTTCCGGGTCGAGGCGCTTCGCTGTCTCCACTGCTCGAGCCGCCGCCTCGGCGTCGCCCGACTTCTGATAGGCCCGAGCCAGGTAGTAGTAGGCTTCCGCGTCGGAGGGGACGATCCGCACGCACTCCTCGAACTGCGCGACCGCCTGCTTGGGCTGACCAAGCTGGAGGTAGGCAAGCCCGAGGTTGAAGTGGGCGTCCTCGAGCAGGGGATCCCGCGCTAGGTAGGCCGTCAGGATCTTCACCGCTTCGGAGGGACGTCCATCCCGCAGCTCGAGGTCGGACAGGCTGACCGTAAGGTTGGGATCGTCCGGCAGCCGCAGCAGTCCCTCCACGAATGCGGCTCGGGCCTCCTCCACGTACTGGTGGTTGCCGATCTGCTCTCCCGCGTCAAGAAACATGGTTCCGAGCACGTTCCATACGTACGAGTTGAAGGGGTCGAGTTTGGACGCCCGCTGTTCGACGGCAACAAGCTCGGGGAAGCGGCTCATGTCCTGGGTCGTCCTGGTGTTCTGATAGTGCAGGCGATCGGCTCGGGCCACATCGACAGCCTGGCCGAGCACAAACGGCGCCCCCACCAGCGCCACCACCCCGATGACAGCTCCGGCCGCAACAGCCCTGTTCGAAGCCGGCCCTCGACCGCCGAAGTGGTCTGGCGCCGCTCCGCAACCATCCACATCGGCGGTCGCGCCGCGGGTGATCCTGCCGGCGCTGACCCAACCCAGCGCCGCGAACGCCAATGGAGTCACTTCGATCACCGTGAACGAGCCGAGTTCCGCGATGAAGTAGCCCACCAAGCCGCCCAGGAGGCCGGCGATCAGCCACTTGTCCGAACCGCCCGCCGAGCGGTAGTTCCTGTAACCCGCGAGCAGTACCCCACCCAGGAAGACGAGGTACAGCCCTAGGCCTATGAGACCCGTCGAGTACGCCATGTAGAGGACCGAGCTGTGTGGACGGTCCGCGAACGCCCGGGAATCTCCCTCGAGGCGCACGAGCCTCTCGGTGCGCGCGCGGGCCCCTTCGCGGAGGTAGGTCTCGAAGCCCCACCCCTGAACCGGCTTCTCCGCGATGAGGGGCAGCGTCGCCTTGTAGAGCTCCACACGCGTGGCAAGCGATCCGCCACCCTGTAGTGTGGCCGTCACCCGACCGATTACCGTGGCATCGGCCGGCGCCTCCACCTGCCTCAATCGGTCAAGAGTCGTCGGCAAGGCGAACGCGAACACGAGTAGCGCGGCCACCACGAGCCAGCCAACGCGCTCCCGACGATAGACGAGGAATGCCGCGACGACCATCCCGACAGCAAGCCCCACCCAGCTCGCCCTCGAATAGGTGAACACGGTGGCCATGATCAGCCCGCCGAGGACGACAAGGACGGCCAAGCGGGCCATCGCTCCGCTCGCCGAGCGGAACACCGCCAACAGCACCGGAACGACGAGGCACCCGAAGAGTCCCAGAAACAGGGGGTTGCCGAACGTCCCGAAGCTCCGCTGCTCCCAATCGCCTAGGCCCAAAAGCGGGACACTGCGTCCGCCGGGCCAGAAATGCTGAAGAAGGGCAAGCCCGGTCACCAGAACCGCACACGTGACCAGCGCCGGCCCCGCGACCGTGCCGAGCTTCGCCCGGCCCGAGGCGACCAGTCTCGCGGCCCAGAAGACGACGAAGTAGCCGGCGAACCCGAGCCAGCCCTCATGCCGGAAGACCGCCCCGAAGAACGATAGGTGCCGGCTCTCGGACAGGAGAGTCGGTACGAGCGCCCAGAGAAGGAAGAGCCCGCCCACCACGCAGTACCACGGAGGCCGCACTCTCCTGTCTCCGGTCGCGGTGAGGGCGGCGATGCCCAGCAGGAGCACGATGGTAGCCACGCGCAGCACCAGCAACTTGGGGATGACAACGTCCTGCCACAAGAAGGTGGGCGCCTGTGCGAGCACGAGGAGGCCCAGGCTCACTCCGAGGATCCACCCGAGTACGACGACAAGACGGTCGTGCACATCGACCGACCGGTAGCCGGACGCGCGCATTGCTACCTCTTGCTATGGCACAGAGTGCACATGTCCGTCCCGACCTTGTCCTTTTCGTGGCATCGTAGCGTGCACCACGTGCCGTCCGTGCTCTTCTTGTGCTCCTCTTTATAGCCCGCTCCGTGACTGCCGTGGATCTGACTATGGCACGGGCTACACGTGCTGTCGTGGCAGCGAACGCACACGGTCGTGTCAAATGCACCCGCCTTCGCGTGCACTTTCGGATCCGCCCAGTTCGGTGGGTGCGGCATCTCGATGCCGTGGCACGTGGTGCACCCGGTGAGGTCGTGGCAACCCCGGCAGGTCGCAGGAGCAGGGAGGTCGACCTTGGCGAAGCCTCCGGAATCCTTGTTGGCGAGGGCGAAGTCCCCTTGGTGGCAGGTCGTGCACTCCTTGCTCGCAGTCTTCCCATCGTGGCAGTCGGCGCACGCCGACATGACGGCACTTGCGGCAGCGCCCACGATCGTGCCCGACGCCTGGTGGCCGACGCGCCCGTGACACTGCTTGCACGACACCTGATCGATGAAATCGGTGTGGCGAATGGTGATGCCGTTGAAGGTCTTGGTGCCCTCCAGGTCCGCCTTGTGGCAGGAGACGCAGGAATCGGTGTCGACGATCACGATGGTGGCAGACTTCCCCGGAAACGCCGCCGCGATGCCATTCTGGACACCACGGAGCCTCGTGTCGAAGGCCCCCGAGAGACCTCCGGGACTCCGGTGGCAGACGATGCAGTCCACCGAGGCGTGAGTGCTCGTCTTCCAGCTCTCCGCGGTAGCAGCCGGGAGATGGCACTGGAGGCAGAGGCTGGTGCTGCGCGAGTAGTGGTCTCCCGCCAGCACAGCGGCGATGACCACGAGCAGGATCGCCGCCGTCGCGACACTCATCACGAGATCCAGCGGCCTGCGCCTCTTGGCGCCCGCAGACGCGAACTGACCGTCCTCGGATTCCCCGAAGGTTTCCTCGAGCTCCTCTTCCTCGTCCGATTTCGGGAGGAACAGGAGCGCGACCACCACCGCGGCCAGGAAGAGCACGAAGATGAACCCCATGGCGATGGCGGTCCGTCTCGGATTGTCCGCGGGGTGCCGCAGGAGGCCGGCTACCTTGTCTGCCAGGTCGGTGAAGCTCATTGTGAGCCCCCTGCGCTGCCCGATGAAGAGGACGATCCTGAGGAGGTCTCTCCCGTGACACCGGAGTTCTCGAGCTTCTGGATGATCTCAGGTGCAACCCCTATATGCAGGTGGCGTACGTGGCAGCGCAAACACCCCGACTCGAGGTGACAATTGGCGCACACCTCGGTGCTTTTGTCGACCGCGTCCTTGCCGTGCGTCTGGAGGTAGTCGGCCGCGTGAGGCATCGCCACTTTATGGCACGTCTCGCAGTTCTGCTTTTCGTGACAGGCGAAGCAGCCGGACCCTGCCTGCTCGGCCTGCTTTCCGTGGTTGTAGATGAAGACGCCCGTGTCGTGTGGCAGTTCGACGCCGTGGCACTTCTTGCACTCCGTCGGCTGGTGGCAGGTGGTGCAGGTCGAGAGATCGCCGAGGCCGTGGGTCGCGCCCCAGCCCGCGGGGTGCGGTGACGTCGTCGCCTGGATGCCGGGGTTCACGTGGCACGTGCCGCACCCGTTCGCGGAGTTCACATTCTCATGACAGGCGGTGCCGCTGCAGAGCGAATGAGGATCGGTCGAGCCGGTACTGCCCGCAGGCGGCACATGTGCCACGGCCGGATGGCAGAAGGTGCAGTCGTATGAGACCCGTACGGCGGCCGCGGGGTCGCCCTCGTCGGTGCCCTGGTTCTCGGGGGGGTAGAGAGCCGCGTGGTTCATGCGCACCCCGGCCGCCGTTACGCTCTGGGCGATGTCCTCGGCGTGGCACGCGCGACAGACGGGAGAGAACGCTATTCCGACTTCCGAGCTCTGCCTTCTCGTCACGACGGAGACGAGGTTGGAAGCCGCCTGGACGTTCTGGCGCAAGAAACTGACCACGCCCCCCGGGGCGTGACAAGAACGGCAGCTCTGGTCCGCGTGAGGTGAGTCGGCCAGCTCACGCCCCTTCACCTGCGGGGCGTGACACACGTTGCATCCGGTCTCGGTCGTCGCCATGGCCACGAAGGCGAACTCGAGCACCACGACCACGACCACCACGACGAGTAGACCGATCAGTAAAGGTCGCCGCGCCTTGCCGGCACCGACCTTTGCGTTGCGTACGTACCTCCGGACCTTACCGAACACACGAGCTCCCCAGCAGCGTTGGATCGCGATCATATTCGTGATGGAATGCACATAAACTGCCGAGACCACCCATGTCGTGCATTGTACCAAGCGGCACCGCCTGATGTGTCAAGGTTGTGAGTTGGAAAGCTCCGGCAAACCGGGGTTCCGCAGCCTGAGTGCTCGATACGGGTGGTGGAGTGGTTGCCGGAGCAACGCGCGGGCCACGACACGAAGGCATCCGACGTTCTCAGGTCCGGCATCCTCGCCTACCCGACCGACACCACCCCGCGGGCCGCCGTGCAGCAGCTGGGATCCGCGGGCGACTAGAGTCCGACCTCACCGCCGGGCTACCCCTAGGTTTTCGGCGTCATAAAGCCAATAGACAGGTGCGCTTGCGCCCAGCACGAACATGGCTAGAGCACCATTATTCGCTACACGTACTTTTTTTCACTTGCGCCGAATTCGGGTGCCTGGTAGTATGTCGGCCCAGGTACCGTGGCCCCCAACGGATTGCGAGCCGCGGCACCTTAGGATGGGTCTAACACGATGAAGGAGGTCACGCCGGAATAAAGTTGGTCGTTTTTTTGTGTTTTCAAGCACAAGCGTAGTCGAATCCTCTTCAAGGGGATCATCTACCCTGACCCTGAGGGAGTTTGTTCCCCGAATCCACGAGACGGAGGTATCAACCAACCATGAGGAAACGTCTCCTCATCGTCACCATTCTCACGGTCTTTGCCGTGGTGCTGGTGGCCGGCCCGGCTCTCGCCCGCGGCGGCGGCTACTGGGTCTACAGCGTAACTGCAAGCGGTCACGACGAAGCGGCCATCAACGGCGCGGCCTCTGCCGCCAACGCCATGGCCGACGGGCTCCCCGTGACCTTCCTCACCCCGGGCGCCGGCAACAACCTGCTCTTCGACGTGCCCAACGGCAACCCGCACGCCGGCTATGTCAGCACGGGCGGCAAGTGCAAGGTCTGCCACGCCGTCCACGGCGCGGGTCTGAACGAGGCCCAGTCCACCACCATGCCGACCACCGAGCGCCTGCTACGCACGTCGGTGTCTGAGGCCTGCGTGTACTGCCACATCACCACCAACTTTGGCACGCTGGTATACGAAGGCAACATCAACAACTACCTGGGCGACGGCGCTGCCGGCAGCTACCACCGGGTGGGCGGCTCCGGCCACGCCGCGGGCCACCGTCAGGTGGCTGCGGCCAACGCCAAGTACGAGGGCTGCGCTTCCTGCCACGCGGTGCACGGCGCGCAGACGATCGGTGACGGCACGAGCATCCTGAAGAACGACCCCGCCAAGGGTACGGTCGCCTCGGTCGAGGTCACCGCCGGCCAGGGCTTCGGGTCCTTCGCCGCCCCGGTCACGAACCAGCGTGACTTCTGCCTGGACTGCCACGACGGGACCCGTCGCGTGTTCATGGACAGCTCGATCCAGCAGATCAACAATCAGACGCAGTTCAACGCGGCCTTCCCGGCCTGCGCCGGTTGTCACAACAGCGTGGCCGCGAACATCGGCTCGAGCAGCCACAGCACGCAGTTCGGGGTCTCGACGTCGCCGGCCCGCAACGGCCGCTCGCACGTCATGACCACCCAGACCATCAGCGACGGCACTCAGATCGCCTTCCATCCCACTGCTCTTGGCTCTGAGGGCATCACTGCCGACGCGAACAGCTGCACCACGTGCCACAACACCGTAGACGAGGGTTTCCCGCACTTCTCCGCCGGCAACGAGGCGCTCATCTCCGGCTTCGACGAGCCGACGCACCTCGACGGCGTGTGCCTGAGCTGCCACCAAGACGGTGGGGGCAACGGAGTGGGCCTGACCTTCTAGACGAAGGCGCCCGATTCACGCACGCCTTGGCGTCGATCCACGACGCAGACAGAGAGACCGGCCTGGACATCCAGGTCGGTCTCTCTCTTTCTCCGACTACTGCTGGGTGTGCAGGCCCCCCCAGGCAGGCGACCCGACCCTCGACTGACGCGCAAATCTTGGCACCCAAAACGCTTGCTTCCGAAAGCTCGGTGCAGTAGTGTAGCTGTAGCGCGTTTGTGAAGTCTGGATCATGGAAGAACTGAGGGTCTCATGCCGAAGCGAAGAGTCGACTTATTCGGGTTTGTAGTGCTGATCTTGTCTGCCATGATGTTGTTGGTGGCCGGCCCGGCTCTCGCCCGCGGCGGCGGCTACTGGGTCTACACTGTGTCGTCGAGCACGCGCGACGAAGGGGCCATCAACGGAGCACTTTCCGGTGCGAACGCGCTCGCCGACGGGCTCCCAGTGACCTTCCTCACGCCCGGCGGCGCGAATGGCAACAGCCTGCTCTTCGACGTGCCCAACGGCAACCCGCACGCCGGCTATGTCAGCACGGGCGGCAAGTGCAAGGTCTGCCACGCCGTCCACGGCGCGGGTCTGAACGAGGCCCAGTCCACCACCATGCCGACCACCGAGCGCCTGCTACGCACGTCGGTGTCTGAGGCCTGCGTGTACTGCCACATCACCACCAACTTTGGCACGCTGGTATACGAAGGCAACATCAACAACTACCTGGGCGACGGCGCTGCCGGCAGCTACCACCGGGTGGGCGGCTCCGGCCACGCCGCGGGCCACCGTCAGGTGGCTGCGGCCAACGCCAAGTACGAGGGCTGCGCTTCCTGCCACGCGGTGCACGGCGCGCAGACGATCGGTGACGGCACGAGCATCCTGAAGAACGACCCCGCCAAGGGTACGGTCGCCTCGGTCGAGGTCACCGCCGGCCAGGGCTTCGGGTCCTTCGCCGCCCCGGTCACGAACCAGCGTGACTTCTGCCTGGACTGCCACGACGGGACCCGTCGCGTGTTCATGGACAGCTCGATCCAGCAGATCAACAATCAGACGCAGTTCAACGCGGCCTTCCCGGCCTGCGCCGGTTGTCACAACAGCGTGGCCGCGAACATCGGCTCGAGCAGCCACAGCACGCAGTTCGGGGTGACCTACACCCCGGCCCGCAACGGCCGCTCGCACGTCATGACCACCAAGTTAACAGGTGGGCCTGGTGGCCTGAAGATCGCTTGGCACACAACCAAGACCGCCGACGACCTGTTCAACAACAGCTGCACCACATGCCACAACACCGTTGGCCAGGGCTTCCCGCACTTCTCCGCCGGCAACGAGGCGCTCATCTCCGGCTTCCATGAGGCCACCCACCTCGACGGCGTGTGCCTGAGCTGCCACAGGAATGGACCAACCCTGGGAGTGGGGCTCACCTTCTGATACACACCGCGGCTCCCTGAGAGACAAAGAGCGAGGGGCCCGCCTGGGGCCCCTCGCTCTTTCTTTGCCAAACAGCTGCGCCTTCCGCGGTTCGCGACCTATGAAACGGCGGTCGCCAGCCAGTCTCTCTGCCGCGAAGCCTTCGCCTGACTGACCCACGACCGATCACACCCCACTACAGGCAGCCCTAGGCACGGATGACCCGTTGGTTGCCCTCAGACACTAGACTGCGTCGCCCAGACGACTCGTCACGCGCAGCCGTCCGGAACACCTGGAGCGCACGCTGACCCAAGGCCGGCGCCTCGGATGCCTGCCGCGCGCGGCTGACCCGCACTCGGTGTCTCCAGGGCCTATTGGATACTGGATACCCCGGCGCCTACGGGGTACTAGAGGTGGTCGTTACGCTCGGCGTGGTGATGGTGGTCGAAGACCCATCAAGAGGCCCGGGGGCACCTTCTTGGTTGTCAATGGTAGTGTTCTGCCACTCCTCGATCGCGGCAGGCACGTCGATCTCGACTATCTGAACCCGACTGTTGCCCCACTCCGCTATAGCGAATCTCTTGCCCTCCATGTATGCGATGCCGGACGGGTAGCCCAGCTGACCTTCCGCCGACCCGGAATCGCCCACTTGCGCCACTTCCGCGCCCTTCGTGTCGATGATGTGAATGACCGAGTCCAGCGGATCGGTAACAAAGAGATACCCGTTTGCGAACGCAGTCGAGCCCGCCAGTCCAAAGGCACGGATTGTGGTGTTCATGTTCTCTGGGGGCCTGCCGTAGATCCACACAACGGCGCCCTGTTGATTTAGGGCTTTTACGCGCAGGTTGTTGCCATCGGCCACAAACACGAGACCCGACTTAGGATCGTACGTCACGCCGTTGGGGTAGTCCCACTGCTCGTTGCCACGGCCCCGGCTTCCCCAGCTCGTGAGCTGGGTGAGAGCGGGCATCTGGAGCACCTTGAGGGATCCGGCGGTGGTGAGAAACATCCTGTTCCCGTCTATGAGTGGTGTAAGCGGGATATCGCTGACCGCGACCTGCTTGACGAACTTCCCGTCAGGGGCATACTCCACGATCTTCTTGGCATCGCCGTCGGCGGCATAGACGTTGCCCTGCTCGTCGAGGGCGAACCCGGTCAGCGCGCCGATCTGCTCAGGCTTCAGTCCTCTGGCTCCGATTCGTGCAAGGAGCCGGCCGTTGGGGGTGAACTTGAGGACCTGCGAGATTTGCTTGTCGCTCACATACAGTGAACCATCCTGCCACGTCACGCTGAACGGCTGGCTAAGAAGCTCGTCTGGCTTGCTGCCCCAACCGTAGATGGAACTGATGTGCTTGAAGCCTGGTGACTCTACCGCCGCGGGAGCTCGGGCCGCCGTCCTCAGCACCAGGAACATGCCGATCAAAGCAACCATTACGAGGATCATGAGGATGAGGAGAACGATCAGGAATCGTCTACGCTTCATGCAGTCTCCAGTCAGCGCGCTTGGACGGGGACACCGTGGTGCTTACTTGCCGAGCGAAGCCAGTCCGGCCTTCGCCTCTTTGTTCCGCGGGTCGATAGAGAGAGCGTCCTTATAGGCCGCTTCCGCTCTTGCCTTGTCGCCGATCATGTCTCGAAAATCGCCGAGAGCAACATGAAGCCAAGCGAGGTCGGGCGAGGTCAGCACTGCTTTCTCCATGAGCGTCTGGGCCTCGGTTTTCCGCCCTTGGTTCCAGGCGACCTTGGCAAGCTCGTAGTGAGCGGGGCCATACTGCATCTCAGCGAGACCATCCCTGGCCTCTTTCAGGTCGGGAACCATACTGAGCGCCCGCGCGTATGAGGCCACGGCGTCGTCCAGCTTTCCAGCCGACACCTGGGTCTTGGCCAGCTCCACCCCGATCATGGCGTCGGTTGAATCGAATGTCTGTGCCTTCTTGAGCGACTCGACGGCCTTGTCGTATTTGCCGGCGGCCCTGTCGACCTCTGCGAGAGCTAGGTACGCATCGGCCGAGTCCGCGACCTCCTTGCTTGCCACTTTTTCGTAGAGCTTGCGTGCCTCAGTGACGTTGCCTTTGGCCGCAAGCGCGTATCCTTTCAGGAGATCAGCGGCCGGAACATCCTTGCCCAGCTGGATCGCGGTGTCGGCGTACTGGATAGCGCGGTCGTAGTTGCCGGCCAGATAGTTCGCCTTGGCCGCGGACACCCGGTTGTTCAGGTCCTTCGGACTGGCATTCACCGCGGCCTCGGCACGGATCACGTCTCGTGCCGCCGCGGAGACAGGAGCCTTCGGCCTACTGCCCAGGACCGACCAGAAGGTCAATCCCAGGATGACGACGCACACGGCGCTGACAACAAGAATCGCGGCCACGAGCACCTTGTTGTGGGACCGCTTCCTGTTGCGAGGCCCAAGGACCGGCTGGTCGAGGGCAGGCGAAGACTGTTCCATGACTCTTCTTTCTACCTTGGCTGAGGGGGCGGAGGGAAGATCAAGATGTTGGTGCCGAACTTCACAAGTCTCCTACATAGGGCGCCCGACCGCGGGGGACGCCATAGGATAGCCCAGATAGATGCGCGGCACAACGGGAGAAAACCGGTTCTCATTTCCACGCACCGCCCGCCGTACCGCGCAATGCAGAGGATGATTCCACCGCGACGCAACCGCGCAGGCGCCCTGCGGTAGCAATCGTCAGGCCGGCGTCAGGCCGGCTCACTTGTACAGACCCGCGGCGTCGGCTAGCATCTGCCCTGCACGTCTCAACGATACGACCCGATGCGTGCACCCGCCGGCGCGAGAGTCGAGGAGCTTGTGAAGAAACCGCCTGGCCCAAGGCGCAGACCGTGACAGCACGTCGCACGCTGCTTGCTGCCCTCATCTTCGGTGTCGGTCTGCTCTTTCTCGTCGGTTGCCGGCAGTCTGGACCAACACAGAGTTCCTCGTCCACCACCCGACCGACTTCCCCGGGAACAACGTCATCCACCGTGCCGGTCACCCCAGCTGCCGGAGGGGGGAACGCTGACCACAGCCTCCTCCTGGCCAATGTGGACCCCATCCTGCTAACGGGCAACTTCGCGCGGTGTCCCGAGTGCCACTCGGTACTCGACCGGGCAGCCTCGGAGAATCCTGCCCTCACTCAGCAGTTCGCGCACAGCTTCCACCTCAAAGACGGCGCCAAGTGCGGCGACTGCCACGAGGTCCCCACCCACACCGAGACCAAGATACGCAAGCCCCCAATGGTCAAGTGCTTCAACTGCCACTCGCAGACGGACGCTTCAGCGCCGCCCGGCACATGCTCCACCTGCCACCCGTCAGACTTCCCGCTCAAGCCGGCAACCCACAGCGCACCCGACTGGCTTCCCACCCAGGCGGAGCTCGTTTCGACGAGAGCCACCCACCCGAAAGCGGCACAGGAGTCGCCCAAAGAGTGCGAGATCTGCCACGCGAAGACGTTCTGCTCGGACTGCCACGGGCTGGAGATGCCTCACCCGGCTGATTGGCAGAACAACCACCCGAAGCAAGCGGCAGCGATCGGCGGCCAGGTTTGCATGCGGTGCCATTTCAACAACGAAACCTGCTCGGCGTGCCACCACCCTGGCTACAAGCCGGGAGGACCGCCCTGGTGGAAGATCCATCCTCAAGCCTCCTACAGTGAGGGCCCGGATTTCTGCCTGCGGTGCCATTCCACGCTGACCTGCGCGCATTGCCACACCAGCGGGGAGTACAAGGACTTCGCCAACTAGGGCGGAAACCCCGGACCATGCGCGGGGCGTCGAGGGCCCACAACCTCAGGGCGCCGAGGCGTCACCGGCCGCAGACGGCGCTGACTGCGTGCCGATCTGCGTCGTCCGTGCATTCTGCAGGCCGCGCGTAGCTACTGGATCTCCTGGATGTGTCCGCAACACGTCCTCGTACAGCCCGATGGCGGAAGCGTAGTCTCCCATCTGGACGTACATGTCACCCAGCAGGTAGGACGGAGCGAGATACGCGGGGTCCATCCCCGCAGCCGCCTTAGCTTCGGCCAATGCCGCCTGCGCATCGCCGCTGTTAAAGAGCGCGAGGGCCAGCTGCAACTTGAGCACCGGAGTGGCCGGGTTGAACCGCAGGCCTTGCCGGGCGGTGGCGATCGCCTCAGGGTAGTACGCGGGGTCGATCAGTGCCCGGGAGTTGTAGACCATGGCCAGATTGATGTAGTTATCCTGCTCGCGCGGGGAGAAATCCAGGGCATTCCGCCAGGCGGCCACGGTTTCGTCAAAAGTTGACTGGGCGCGTTCGACCGCCACAGCGGCGTCTTGCGTCCCGGCGTCACGCTGCTGCAAGGCGGTCTTGTTCCATGCATTGAAATCGCTTGCCGCGATGCGCGCGACGCCCATCCGGTATGTCTCGCTGAACGGATTGAGCTGCGCGGCCTTCCTGGCGCTGACCGCGACGTTCTCTACCCCGGACTTGGTTGACTGCAGGTAGTAGTAGTCGGCTTCGAGAAAGAACGCACTCCCTGCGAAGAACGCCAGAAACACGGCGGCCACGGGCCACGCGACCCAGGCCCCCCAGGCGGGGCGCGGGACGACGCGTTCGCGCGCTGTCGGTGCAACCAGGATGGCTGCGGACAGCCACAGTATCGAAGTGGAGCTCAGCACCGACAGACCAAAGACCAGATAGGCGAGAAAGCCCACCGACGCCGCCAGAAACCCACCCCGAAGCAGGCTGTCGGCAGTGCCCCGCCTGTCGGTGAAGGATCCTCGGCCACCCGACCACAACGCGGCCACAAAGATGCCATACAGGAGAAGAGCACCCGGAACGCCGACGGTCGTGGCCAGCTGCAGAACGTAATTGTGCGCGTTGTCGGCGGTGACCGCGAACCCGTTGTGAGCCACATACTCCACGGTCCGATACGGTCCGAAGGCAAAGCGGAACGTGTCGGGTCCCCACCCGAAGAGGGGCCGATGCCAGATCGCCTGAAGGGCGCTTCCCCAGATCTGAAGTCGGCTGCCCGCACTCCCTTCCGAGAGGGCCGCCGCCGAAAGTGCCCGGCTCAGAACATTGGTCACTCCGACGCCGGAGCGCGTGGTGGCTACGGCCACAGCGACCGTGGCGCTCCCTGTGAGACCAAGAAAGAGCTTGTCGAGCACGTGGAGCGACCGTCTCTGGCGTAGGAAGACGACCGCCAGGACGCCCAGTCCAAGCACTCCTCCTACCCACGAGCCACGAACGAACGTAAGGATCCAGCACGCGGACAGAAAGAATGTCGCGATCCAATGGAAGAGTTTCCAACCAACCCGCACTTCGGAGAGCGCCAAGGCACTACTGATGACAAGTGGGAAGATGATGTAACCGCCGAGGAGATCGGGGTTGCCAAGCGTAGAGAACGCCATCCCCTTGTCGAACGGCAGGGCCGCCCACTGCGACGGGTCGTGACCCGTAGCCTGCATCACCCCGTACAGGCTGACCAAGAGACCAGAGATGCAGACCGCCCGAGCCATCGAGCGGACCCGCCCTTCATCGCTCAGCACCTGCACGCTCAAGAAGAACAGCACGCCGTAGCCACAGTAGGTCGCCAGGCCCTCGTATCGAGCGTACCTGCCGAACAGCGACGTGGCCGGATGCACGGAGAGGGCGGTAGAGAGAGCCGCCCATCCCACGAACCCTGCGACCCACCAGTCGAACTTCGTGCGCCGGATGGTCCCGCCGCGCATGCAGAGCGACCACACCCAGATGCCCAAGGCCAACAGGAGCAGGGCGCGGAATACGAACATCTTGGCTGTATCGAAAGAATCGAACAGGTACTGGTCGAGGCCCAGACCGGTCAGATTCAACACAGTAAGGGGAAGAAGAAAGAAGAGAGCCTTAAGGCACATGAAAACAGCACGATCCGACCACGGAGCGCGCGAGGTTATCGATGCAACATCAACGCCGGCGGGCCTGGCCTCAGCCACACCGGGTCGCGCACGGCGCGAAGCCGCCGCGATCGCGCCATCCAAAGTCTCGGATCCTGGCCATCGGTTCAAGTGGGCGGAACGCACCCGCGGCCTGCGACACGCTCGTCGTGGCGTCATTCACCCAGCTGGTGTAGGTGGCGTCATCCCACACCACCTCGGCCATCACCTGATACTTCACACCGCCTCACTCTTCGCGAACTGACCGTGTTTGTCACCTACACGTCTACTATACTTCCGCACATGCCCCCCGCGCCAGACAAGGACGCCCAGCCCGACCTCCCCGCCCACGCGGCCGAGATCATGGCCCGCCTCGGCCGCGAGTATTCCGATGCCCACATCGTGCTGAAGTTCGGGAGCACGTGGGAGCTGGTCGTGTCCGTGATCTTGTCGGCCCAGTGCACCGACAAGATGGTGAACCAGGTCACAGCCTCCCTCTTCCAGAAGTACCACACGATCGAGGACTACGCCGGCGCCGACCCGGCCGAGTTCGAGCAGGACATCCGTCCTACCGGTTTCTTCCGCAACAAGACCAAGCACATCATGGGAGCCGCGCGGAAGGTACTGCACGATTTCGGGGGCGAGGTGCCGCACACCGTGGCTGAGTTGCTCACGCTCCCAGGGGTCGCTCGGAAGACGGCGAACATCGTGCTGGGGAACGCATATCCGGAGGCGTTCGCCGCCGATCCCGATGCGGGGATAGCGGTCGACACACACGTCTTTCGGCTGAGCCACCGGCTGGGTCTTGCCGGCGCGAAGGATCCGGAGCGCACCGAGACCGAGTTGATGGAAATGATTCCACGTGACCGCTGGAACAGCGTCACGTACCTACTCATCGAGCACGGGAGGGCGGTGTGCACGGCCCGGAAGCCCCGCTGCGGAGAGTGCCTCCTGAACGATATCTGCCCGTCGGCCTTCCTGGTGTAGGCCGCCGGGGCGCAACGGGTCGGCGCGAGGCGGCGTCCTTTTCGTCCAATCGATGGCATATTGGCCGATGGGCCAGTAAACTGGCGTTCGAGCGCACGCACGGAACGCCGAGGAGGGCTTGTGAAGGCAGACGACGTCAGGATCATCGGAGTGTGCGGCGCCGGCACCATGGGCGCCGGGATCGCCCAGCAGGCCGCCGCCTCCGGGTATCAGGTGCGGGTGTTGGATGTTGACGACGCCGCTTGGAAGCGCGGCCTCGGCATCATCACCAAGGGCCTCGACCGCATGCTGGCGAAAGAGAAGATCACCCAAGCCGACAAAGACGCCACCTTGGGTCGTCTGAGCTACTCCACCGATGCATCTTCCCTGGCCGACGTGGACTATGTTATCGAGGCCGTCTTCGAGGATATCCAGGTGAAGCGCGAGCTCTTTGCCAAGCTCGAGGCCGTCTGCCGGCCCGACGTGGTCTTCGCGACCAATACTTCTTCCATCTCCATAACGGAGATCGCCGCCGCCAGTCAGCGGCCCGACCGCGTGGTGGGCATGCACTTCTTCAACCCGGTGCCCGTGATGAAGCTGGTGGAGATCATCCCGGCCCTGCAGACCGACTCCGCGGCGGTGGAGTTGGCCACGGCCGTCACCGACAAGCTGGGCAAGACCCCCGTGGCGTGCAACGACACTCCCGGCTTCGTGGTCAACCGCATCCTCATCCCCATGATGATCGACGCCGCCCGGGTGTTCGAGTCGGGTGCGGCAAGCGCGGAGGGCATCGACACCGCCATGAAACTCGGGGCAAACATGCCCATGGGCCCGCTGGAGTTGATGGATTTCGTCGGCGTCGACATCGCCTATCATATCGGCAACGTGCTCTACGAATACACCAAGGAGCAACGCTTCAGCCCTCCCACCATCATGCGTAAGATGGTCAAGGCGGGACATCTGGGCCGCAAGTCCGGCAAGGGCTTTTACGACTACTCCGAGACCACGTGAGCCGCGGCGCGAAGCGCCGGCAGGACGTCCAGAACGAATGCGAGGGGGAAACGGCATGATCCGCGACGAGAAGCACGAATGCATGGAGCGGGGCGACCTACAGAAGCTCCAAGGTGAACGTCTGTCAGCGCTGGTCGCCCGCCTCTACGAGAACGTGCCCTTTTACCGCAACCTTCTGACTGAGGCCGGCGTTAACCCCGACTCGGTGAACGGTCTCGACGATCTCAGTCGCCTGCCCTTCACATACAAGCGCGACCTACGCGACAGCTATCCGTTCCGGCTGTTCGCCGCGCCCATGCGCGACATCGTGCGCATCCACGCCTCGTCGGGCACGACCGGCAAACCGACCACGGTCGGCTACACGCGAAACGACATCGACATGTGGGCCGAGTGCATGGCCCGCACCTTTACGGCGGGCGGCGGGGGCCCCGACGACATCCTCCAGAACGCCTACGGTTACGGCCTCTTCACCGGTGGACTCGGCGCCCACTTCGGCGGGGAGCGCTTGGGTGCGGCCGTGATCCCCATCTCCGGGGGCAACACCCAGAAGCAGCTCATGCTGATGCAGGACTACGGCACTACCCTCTTGTGCGCGACCCCCAGCTTCGCCCTCTACATCTATGACGTCGCCATCGAGATGGGCATCGATATGGCCGCGCTCCCGCTGCGAGTGGGCTTCTTCGGCGCCGAGCCGTGGTCTGACGCCATGCGGCGCGACATCGAGGAGAAACTGGGCCTGGTAGCCATCGACATCTACGGTCTTTCCGAGATCATGGGCCCGGGTGTATCGTTCGAGTGTGCCGAGGCGCAGAACGGCCTGCACATCAACGAAGACTTTTTCCTGGCCGAGATCATCGATCCAGACACCGGCGCGGCGCGGACCGACGGTGAGTTGGGTGAACTGGTGTTAACCACGCTGACCAAAGAAGGCATTCCACTGCTGCGCTACCGCACGGGCGACATCACCCGCTTGAACGTCGAGCGTTGCGAGTGTGGCCGCACCACCGCCCGCATGGACCGGGTCTCCGGCCGCTCCGACGACATGCTGATCATCCGTGGCGTCAACGTCTTCCCCAGCCAGGTGGAGTCGGTCTTGCTCATGTCGCATGAAGTGGCACCCCACTACCGCCTGGTGGTGGAACGGGAGGGCTCTATGGACTCCCTCAACGTGCAGGTGGAAGTGACCCCCGAGGTCTACAAGCAGGCTAAGGACGCGATGCTCTCCGCGGACAGCCAGACAGTACTGAGCGAGTCATTCGCCTTGGTCGGTCTCAAGAAAGAGATCAAGGAGAACATCAAGGACATCATCGGGGTGACCGTCTCCATCACGTTCATGGAACCGGGCTCGGTGGAGCGCAGCGAGGGCAAAGCCAAGCGGGTCATCGATAAACGGGCTGGGTAACGCGGCCGACGTGTCGCTCACGGGCCCCGGGGGCGAGTGTCTCTCTTTGTGAGTGCCGCTCACGGGGTCATGCGCGACGACAGCCCCGGCTATCTGGTATGTTCTTACCGAACTATGGCCACAGACGACGACCCCCCGAGTAGCATCACACAGCCATCCGGGCTCCGGGTGGAGGTGACGGCACGTTGAGAGACGCTCTCGGCATCGTCTCCGTGTTCGTACTCGTGCTGCTCAACGGCTTCTTCGTGGCGGCCGAGTTCGCCATCGTAAAGGTGCGGGGCACCCGCATCGCCGAACTCGCCGGCGAAGGCCGCCGGCATGCGAAAGTGGCGCAACACCTCGTCGGTCACCTCGACGCCTACCTATCGGCCACCCAGCTCGGCATCACGATGGCCAGCCTGGGTCTCGGCTGGGTGGGCGAGCCGGCCCTGTCCCATATTCTGGCGCCGCCCCTCGAGGCGCTGGGTATCAACTCCTCGGCCACGCGCCATGTCGTCTCGGTGATCATCGCCTTCTTGATCATCACGTTCTTGCACATCGTCATCGGGGAGCTGGCGCCAAAATCCATAGCCATCCAGAAGTCGGAAGCCGTCACCCTGTGGACCGCGACGCCCCTGCGGCTCTTCTACCGAGTGTTCCGCCCGATCATCTGGCTCTTCAATGGCGCTGCCACCGGCCTGCTGAGCTTGGTGAACATCCAACCGGCCTCGGAAGCCCAGCTGGCCCACTCCGAAGAGGAGCTGCGGATGATCATCAGCGCAAGCCAGGAGGGGGGGCACATCGACGAGGTGGAACAGGCCATCATGCGTCGAGCCTTGATCTTCGGGGAGCACATCGTCGGCGAGATCATGGTGCCGCGCACGGAGATGGCCTCGCTGCCCACGGAGATGGCCATCGAACAGGCGCTGGAAGAGGTGGCCGCGAGCAACCACACGCGCTACCCCGTATACGAGGAAGACATGGACGACACCCTCGGCTACGTCCACGTCAAGGACCTGTACCGCGCCGATCGCAGCCGGTCGGTGCGGACCCTGCTGCGACCTATCGGGTTCATCGCCGAGACGGCCTCGATCGAGCTCGCCCTGAAGCGTTTTCAGAGCACCCGTACGCCCCTGGCCATCGTGGTCGACGAACACGGCGGCACGGCCGGCCTCGTGACCATTCAGGACGTCATCGAAGAGCTGATCGGCGAGGTGCAGGACGAGTTCGACCATGAGGCTCCCCTAGTGGAAGAACTTCGCGAGGGATCGTACTCGGTAGACGGCAGCGCCCGCCTAGACTATTTGCAGGAGGCAATCGACCTGTGGGTGCCCGACGAAGGCTTCCCCAACTTGGGAGGACGGGTGTTCGAGCAGCTGCAGCGCCGCCCCCGGGTGGGCGACGAGGCGCGGGTGGGCAACTTCGAGGCGCGCATCCTGGAAGTGGAGGGCATGCGCATCACCCGGGTGCTCATGACGGCCGCCGAGACGACGCCGACCGACAACGGCGAGGCCGGCTAGCCCAACCGACGGTTCCGCGGGCAGC
>CAZDGO010000003.1:0-26340 GCA_964504825.1 uncultured Gaiellales bacterium | reverse complement strand
TTCTGACGCGACCGGGTCGCGAGCGGGCTAACCCAGGATGCCGGCTATGCCACCCGGACGGTCGTCGCCGCCGGAGGCGGCAGATGTTTCCTCGTGATGCCCGACTGCGGCGTCTCGCCGATGGCGCCTCTGGAGAACGTGGTCGCGATGGTCGCCGTGGTGCGTTCCGGGTGATCGGATCGTCCGGCCCCGGTGGCGTTGCCGCCCGGTTGTCCCAAACAAACTTCTTGGACCTGGAGGTCACCCCGGCCACGTACACTAGTCCACGAAGACCGGCCGTCTTTTCCCCCGGGCTCGCTCAGTCAACATGGCGAAACTTGCAATGGCGCCGACGGTCAGCACGCTGATCACGACAGCCATGGGCACCGCGTTGTGGTCCCCGGCGACACCTACGAGGGGGGCCGACGCCGCGCCGATCGCGAGCTGCATGACGCCCAGCAGGGCCGACGCCGCGCCTGCCGATTCTGGATGTTCGGACAGCGCCAGGACAGTGGCGTTCGGCATGACGAAGCCCATGCTCGACACCAACACGAAGAAGCCCAGCGCGAGGGCAACCAGCTGGGGGAGACCGGCGACAACAACGGCGAGGATGCCGATGCCGGCCACGAGAGTCGCTCCCAGCCCGGCGGCGAGCATTGTCCGGGGCGCGACGCGGCCCGCCAACAATCCGTTCACCTGGCTGAACAGTACCAAGCCGATGGAGTTCACCGCGAACATGGCGGAGAACAATCGCGGCGAGGCGCCGTAGATGTTCTGCACGACGAAGGGTGACGCCGAGATATAAGCGAACATCGCCGCGAAGGCCAGCCCGGACGCCAGGCCGTAGCCGACGAGATTCCGATCGCGCATCAGTCGGGCCATGCTCCAGACTGCGGTGCCCAGCCGACCGGCGCTCTCTGGTTCGGGGAGGTGTGTTTCAGGGATCCCGACGGCCGCGGTCGCCAGCACCCCGAGCCCGAGTACGGCCAGTACGACGAATATGCCGCGCCAGCTCATGATCTGCAATATCTGTGCCCCGACGACCGGAGCCACGATCGGAGCGATGCCGATGATCAGCATCAATCGCGAGAAGAAACGGACCGCGGCCGCCCCGTCGTATAGGTCGCGGACTACGGCCCGGGCGATGACGACGCCCGCGGAGCCGGCAATTCCCTGGAGGAAGCGCGCGGCGACAAGCAACGGAACCGAAGGAGCCAGTGCGCAGGCCAGAGACGTGAGCACGAAGCCGGCGACTCCTACGAGAACCGGTCTCCGGCGGCCGAGCCGGTCGGAAAGAGGCCCCATGACCAGCTGACCTGCGGCTAACCCTGCCAAGAACGCCGTGAGGGACAGCTGCACCATTGACGCGTTGCCCTGCAGATCGTCACCAATGTGAGGCAGGGCCGGCAGGTACATGTCGATGGCCAGAGGTCCGAGGGCGCTCAGTCCGCCGAGCGCGAAGGTGAGCGCCCATCCATGCCCGATAGTCTCGCGACTCAGGCGCCGGCCTCCGCACCCGCCTGACGGTACGCGCCGATGTACCGCAAGGCGAACTCGTCGCGGCCCAGTGCCAGGTCGGTCGCGAGGACGGCCATCCTCACCTGGGCCACATCGACTGTTGGACAGGTGAGCCCGGCTCTGATGGCCATCGCCAGATACGCGCTGTTCAACACGGGGCGGTTCGGCAGGCCGTGGGAGATGTTGCTGGCCCCTTGGGTCTGGTTCACGCCCAGTTCGGCGCGTACCCGCTCGACCGCCTCCAAGGTGACCGCCCCCGCGTGGGTGCTCGCCCCCAAGGTTAGGGTCAGGCAGTCGATGATGACGTCCTCGCGGGGTATGCCGAGGGCCTCGGCCCGCCTCACGATCTTGTGGGCGACTGCCACCCGCCCATCCGCCGTCTGGGGTATACCGGATTCGTCCAGGCAGAGCCCGATGACAGGCACGCCGTACTTCTTGACCAGCGGCAGGATCTCGGCCAGCGAGCCCTCCTCACCGGTGACAGAGTTGATGATGGGACGGCCTGGACACACTTCCAAAGCGGCCTCCAACGCCTTTGCGTTGCGGCTGTCGAGGCAGAGTGGCACGGCCACGGCCCGTCCGAGGGCTTCCACCGCGCGGGGGAGCATCTCGAGCTCGTCGACACCGGTGGCCCCGACGTTGACGTCGAGGATGTCGGCCCCCGCGGCGACCTGGCCAAGGGCCTCTTCGACGGCCACTGAGAGGTCGCCGGCGCGCAGCGCCTCGGCCAACTTCTTCTTGCCCGTTGGGTTGATGCGCTCGCCTATCAGCACCGTCGGCCGGCCGTAGCCGATCAGGACTTCTTGATTTGCGCCCGTGACTCGCGTATCCATGTGATCATTCCTCCTTCGGTATCGGCGTCACGAGTAGACGCCGTACTCCTTGGCCGCACGCACCATGGCGTGAAGGTTCTCGTCTCTTCCGGCGTCCGCCACAGCCCCTATGTCGAGGATGAAGCCCCCGCCCTTCCCCGCGGTGTCGATCAAATGCCTGCAGTACTCGGTCACGGCCTCGGGCGTCCCGGCGTGGATCAAGGAGAGGGGTACGTTCCCCCGGATGCAAGGCCACGTCGCCCAGCACCTCTTTCGCCTTGACCATGTCGGTCTGGTCGAACATCCACAACGTCTTGCCCCGCGGCAATTCCTTGATCACGTCCAGGCGGCTCGCATACCGCCCCTCGGCGAACAGGATGGGCATGAAGCCCTCCTCGATGAGGCCCAGGATCACCGTGCGTAGACTCGGCCAGTAGAAGGTGCGGTAGTGCGCGTCCGACATGAAGCCGTCAGCGCCTTTGTGCAGGGGGATGACGACGCCGGGAGGGGCGCCTTCCCGGCGCGGGCGCGAGGTGACCCATTTGACTAGAAGAGGGGCCAATCGCTCGCAGGCGGCGGTGATCTTGTCGGGCGCGTTGAACATGTCGAGGATCATGCCCTTGGTCCCCCCGCAGCGAGTCCCCGATGAAGTCAAAGGGGGCCTTGGACAAGCCGCTCGCCATGCCGGCGAAGCCCTCCGCCGTCAACTGAGCCGAAGCGGGGAACGCGGTCGCGGCCCACCCCGCCATCAGGCGACCGGCTTCCGCCAGCCGCTGCAGGCCTGCGACCAAAGGCGGAGCAGTGTAGCCCAGCACGTGGGACCCCACGAATGCGTACTCCACGAAATCGAAGGGGGAGCCGATGCCCGCGAACCCCTCGAACGCGCCCACGGTGCGGGGGAGGTAAGTGCGCAGCATGTAACCCGTGGGATCCTCGATCAGGTCGTCGTACTCCTCGGGCAGCATGTACTCGCCCTCTTTGTACTGGAAGCCGGCCTCGTTTGCCCCTCCGCGGCCGGGCCAGTCGTAAAGTCGGTAGTCGAGGGCCTCGAAGGCGGCGGCCGGCTGCGTGTATAGCATCGGATCGACGGCCACGTCGGGCTGGAACTCGCGGTTGAAGGCCAGCCAGGCGTTGCAGGCCCGTTCGGTCTCGTGCAGTACCTGGTAGGGAGTGAGGTCCGCGTAGGCCGCGGGGTAGAAGCCGGCGTTGACGGCCACCGGTACCCGGTCGGGAGGTCCCTGCAGGCGCATCGCCGCCGTCAGCCGGTCCACCCGGGCCTTGTACGTCGCCTCTGCCTCATCGTCGACGAACCGCACGCCCGCCGCCGCCCGCCAGGAGGCGAAGCTGTGATCCATCTTCTCGTCGGGCGAGAGTCCTTTCCAGATCTTCTCGTCGCCGGTCATCAGGCTCCTCTTCTCCTCTCCGGTGAGTGTCTGCGCGGGCGGCACGGAAGCGCCGCTAGGTACGGCCACCGCATGCGCGTGCGGTCCGTCTCGGATTACAGTTGAAGCGGTAACCGCAGGATCATGACCCTCGCGGCCTCGACGACGTATCCTCCGAACTCGGCGGCCTTCGCGGCGGGAAAGGTTCCCGTGACCAGCATAGAGCCGATGGGTCTTGAGCGGTGGTCGAGCAGCGCGGCGGCCACCACGTTCACACCGGGGTTGATGCTCCCCAGGTCGCGGGCGTAGCCGAGCCGGCAGCACTCATCCACCTCCGCCCGCAGCGTGGTCATATCCTTCAGAGCGCCGTCGAAGCGTAGGTCCTCTTCGCCAAGGACGCGTTCCCGCTCGGCGGAAGGAAGAGCCGCGAGGATGGCGATGCCGTGGGCCCCGTAGTAGACGGGGAAGCGGTCTCCCACGTCGACGCTTATCTGAGCCAGCGGCTGACCTGGAGGCCGACGGCGACCAATGACATAGAGCTGTCTTTCGGATATGGTGCCGAAGAAGGCCGTGGAGGAGGTGACTTCGGCCAGCCGCAGAAGGTAGGGTCCCGATTCCGCCAGCATGTCGGCGTTGCTGAGGAGGGCTCGCGAGAGCACGAGCAGCCCCGGTCCGAGTCTGTAGAGCTTGGACTGCTCGTCGCGCACCACCAGTCCGCTGCCCTGGAGGGTGGCAAGCAGAGCTAGGCACTTGCTCTTGCTGATGTCTACCTCGTGGCAGAGCTCGGTGAGACTACCGATGCCTCCGCGGGCGGCAGCGAGCGCGAACAGGATGCGATTCGCTTGGTCGACGGCAGGGACCAGCTTGGAGTAGTCGCGCTTCTCTGGAGATTCAGCCAACTGAACTCGGTTCTGTATGACGCCACACGAACATCGCCCCCTTTATCGCGCTCACCATAGCAGGATGGCGGGCACTCCGGCAAGTCCGATTGTGTCTATAACTAGTAAAAGCCTGCAAATAGTAACTAGCGAATCCCATTGCCCGATTCCTACTGTCCACTCCGTATCAAGATTACCCTTGACGACTCCCGAGCGACCGTGATACAAAGTGGCTAGTCTGAATGAATCTGATTCAGCGGGCTGAACCCAGGGGGGGGAATGACCACACCGGCGGCTGATCTGTACCAAGAGCGGTGGAAGCGTTTCGACGACGCAGTGCGGCTGCGCGTGCCGGACAGGGTCCCGCTCGAGATCTACTTCAGCTACTTCCCGGCCAGATACTGCGGTATCGGCACCGACGCCGCCTATTACGACTACGACGCTTGGTTGGCAGCGTGCAAGAAGACGGTGCTCGACTTCGGTGCCGACATCAGCAGCGTGCAGCCCTTCTTCCCGGGCAGCATCCTGGAGCTGGTGGACCCTCGGGTGCTGCGCTGGCCCGGGCTGGGGGACACGCCCCTCCACTCGCATCAGGTGCTCGATGGTGAGTACATGCGCGAGGACGAGTACGATCAGCTGCTACTGAATCCGGCGGACTTCTGCCTCAGGCGCTACCTGCCGCGCGTCTCCGGGGCGATGGAGGGTTTCGGCTCTATCGATCTTTTGCCCTCGGCTGATATGGGCTACCGAGGAGTCCTGAGCTTGGCTGAGACGCTCACGTCGCCCGAGGTGGCGGCTTCTCTCGAGGTGCTGCAGAAGATCGGACGGGAGCTGCGTGAATGGCGGCCCAAGCTCGACGCCTTCCAGCGGGAGATCGAGGGGCTGGGCTTCCCGCCGTGGGTGGGCGGTGCCGCCCTCGCGCCCTATGATGTCGTCGCCGACAACCTGCGCGGCATGCAGGGCACCATGATCGACCTCTACACCCAGCCGGACAGACTGCTGGAAGCATGCGATTCGATTCTGAAGGTGACCCTGGACCGCATCGGAATGCCGGTGGAGGGAGGCCTGAACACGATCTCCATCCCCCTCCACTTCGGCTCCGAGGGGTTTTGCTCTCTGGATCAGTTCGAGAGACACTACTGGCCTACGCTGAAGGGTCTCATCATCGAGTTGGCCGATCGCGGGTTCACGCCGCTCGTCATGACCGAGGGCGACTACACGTCGCGCCTCGAGTACCTACTCGAGCTACCCAAGGGCAAGGCCTTCGTGCACTTCGACAACACGGACATGTTCAGGGCGAAGGACGTGCTGGGCGACCACCTCTGCATCAGCGGCAACGTGCCGGTCTCGCTTCTGGCGGTGGGCACGCCCGACGACGTCCGTGAACTTGCCAAGAAACTCATAGACTACTGCGGCCGCGACGGGGGCTTCGTCATGTCCACCCGCAGCCCGGTGGACGACGCGCGTCCCGAGAATCTGAAAGCGCTCATAGACTTCACCATCGAGTACGGCGTGTACTCCTGACCGACCTGTCCTGACGATCTGGGGGAGCGGCCCGTGGTCGCATACATAATCCGGCGGGTGCTGATGGGGTTCTTGGTCATCGCCCTGGTCTCGATCATCGTGTTCCTCTCCGTACGGCTCATGCCGGGCGACCCCGTGCTCATCTTCGTGGCCCAATCGCAGCAACTCGGGAGCATGAGTCCGGAGATGCTCGACAAGCTGCGGGCGGAATACGGCCTCGACAAGCCACTCGTGGTGCAGTACGTGGACTGGGCATGGGGGGTGGTGCAGGGAGATCTGGGTAAATCGATCTTCTACCGCGAGGACGTGGGCAGGTTGCTGCTCGACCGCTTCCCCATAACTCTGCATCTGGGGGTCGTGTCCCTGCTGATGAGCAGCATCTTGGGCATCGGTTTCGGCTTGATGGCCGCCATCCGGAGAGGCACATGGATCGACTCGGTCGTGACCCTCCTCTCCTACACCGGTCTTACCATACCCGTGTTCCTTCTGGGGATGTTGTCGATCTACGTCTTCGGGCTGAAGCTCTCGTGGCTCCCGATCGCCGGTTACACCTCACCTTTTACGAACTTTTGGTTCAGCATGAAGCAGAGCCTGATGCCGGTGATCTGCCTGACAGTGGTGCCGCTGGCCTCTACGGCCCGACAGATGAGGTCGAGCGTGCTCGAGGTCAACAGCCAGGACTTCATTCGCACCGCCTGGTCCAAGGGCTTGAGTGAGAAGTTCGTGGTAGTGCGGCACATCCTTAAGAACAGTCTCATGCCCGTGATCACCATGCTTGGGGTCACAGTCGGCATCGTCTTCGGCGGATCGGTGATCATCGAAACGTTGTTCGCCATCCCCGGCGTAGGGCGCCTGCTGGTGGGCAGCATCTTCGCTCAGGACTATGTGGTGATCCAAGGCGGCACGTTGGTCATCGCGACCATTATCGTGGTGATCAACCTTCTCGTTGATATCTCGTACGGCTGGCTCGACCCAAGGATCCGATATGGATGAGGTCTTCGAACTGCAGGACTTGGATGCCGGCGTACGCCCCCGCGCAAACGAGTGGCGGCGATTCCGCAGAGTGCTGCTGCAGCGCAAGCTCGTTGCCTTCAGCGTGGTCATACTCGTGGGCCTCGTGGTCACGGCTGTCTTCGCTCCGCTGATCGCGCCTCACGACCCCTACCTCAACGACATGGCGAAGACCCTCCAGCCGCCGAGCGCCGACTACATCCTCGGCACGGACAGCCTTGGTCGCGATACCTTCAGCCGCCTCGTGTACGGAGCAAGGACCGCGATCATCGTGGGTGTGGCCACTGTTGCGGTGGCGGCGGCCCTCGGTGTGGTCCTCGGCCTGCTCGCCGGCTATCTGGGCGGTGTCACGAACGCCGTGGTCATGCGGGTGATGGATGCGCTTATGGGCTTCCCCATGTTGGTGCTGGCCCTGCTGCTCGCTTCGGTGCTCGGCGGCGGCATCCAGAACGTCATCATCGCCCTCGCCATCGCCACCCTGCCCGCCTACACGAGGCTCATGTGCGGCGAGACGCTGAGCGTCAAGGAGAACGAGTACATCATGGCCCAGCGCGCCGCCGGCGCGAAGCACCTGCGCACCATGGTTCGCCACGTACTCCCGAACGCGTTCCAGCCGGTGATGGTGCTCATCACCACCATGCTCGGTAACGTTATCCTGGCCGAAGCCGCACTCAGCTTCCTCGGCATCGGCATCAAGCCTCCCGGGGTGGCCTGGGGGAGCATGACCGCCGACGGATATCGGTTCCTCGAGAGCCACCCCCAACTTTCGTTCGCCCCCGGTGTCGCCATTATGCTCGTGGTGTTCGCCTTCAACATGGTGGGCGACGGTCTTCGCGACGCGCTCGATCCCCGCTTGCGAGGGACACTGTGACGGCTCGACCATCACTGCTCGATGCCTCATGCACGCTGTCGAGGGGGCAGGAGCTGCTACGGGTCCACGACCTGCAGACGGAGTTCAAGATCGAAGCCGGCGTGGTGCGGGCCGTGAACGGCGTCTCCTACACCGTGGCCGAAGAGGAAATCGTGGGGATCGTGGGCGAGAGCGGCTGCGGGAAGTCGGTCACCCAACTCTCGGTCATGCAACTGATCCGAAATCCGGGCCGTATCGTCGGCGGCGAGGTGTGGTTCGACGGTGAGAACCTCCTGGAGTACCGCCCGAACGGTCCGGAGATGCGGTCCATCAGGGGTGCGAAGATCGGCATGATCTTTCAGGAACCGATGACCTCGTTGAACCCGGTGATGACCATCGGTCGGCAGATCACCGAGTCGCTCGAACTCCACCTCGACATGAAGCGGAAGGAAGCGCGGAGCCGGGCGGCCGAGCTCCTGGAGATGGTGGGCATACCGAGCGCCAAGGACCGGCTTGACGACTATCCTCATCAGTTCAGCGGAGGGATGCGGCAGCGGGTGATGATCGCCATCGGGGTGGCCTGCCAGCCGCGGATGGTCATAGCGGATGAGCCCACCACCGCGCTGGATTGCACCACCCAGGCGCAGTTGCTCGAGCTCATGCAGTCCATGATCGGGGGGTGCCGGGGCTCGCTGGTGCTCGTGACACACAATCTTGGGGTGGTCGCCCGTTACGCCCAGCGTCTGTACATCATGTACGCGGGCAAGATCGTAGAGGAAGGTACCTGCCGCGACATCTTCTATCGGCCCCAGCATCCCTACACGATCGGGCTTCTCAACAGCGTGCCCCGCTTGGACGACCTGGAGGGCAACCGCCTGATCCCCATCGAAGGGTTGCCTCCCGACCTCATAGACATGTCGCCCACCTGCGCCTTCCTGCCTCGCTGCGCGGAGCGGGGCGAGCGGTGCCTCGCCGAGCGCTGGCCCGACCTCAAGCCGGTCGACGGCGAGAGGCATTTCGTGCGCTGCTTCAAGCGCGAGGGGGTGACGCTCGATGAGCAGCGTTCCTGACTTCGCCGACAAGCCGGAAGTCGCGCAGGCGCTGGGTGAGGCGCAGGACAACGTCGTGCTCCAGGTCGAGCACCTCAAGATGCACTTCCCCATCACTCGGGGACTACTCAAGCGCAGGGTGGGCGAGATCAAGGCCGTGGACGGCGTCACGTTCAAGATCCGGAGGGGGGAGACCCTTGGCCTCGTGGGGGAGAGCGGCTGCGGCAAGACCACGGTGGGACGCTGCGTGAGCCGCCTCTACGAACCGACGTCGGGCCGTATCTGGTTCGAGGGGAAGGAGATCTCCTCCATGCCCGAGAAGACCTTCCGGCCCCTCCGTCGTGACATCTCGGTGATCTTCCAGGACCCGTTCGGCTCCCTCGATCCGCGGCAGACGGCACAGAGCATCGTAGGCGAGCCTCTCAGAATCCACAAGATGGTCGAGAGCAGGGCCGACTACCGGGAGAGGGTGGAGCGCCTCTTGTCCACGGTGGGACTGGATCCCGCGCTCGGGCCCCGGTATCCGCATGAGTTCAGCGGTGGTCAGAGGCAGCGGATCGGGATCGCCCGGGCATTGGCCTGCGAGCCCAGCCTCATCATCTGTGACGAGCCCGTATCGGCTCTCGACGTGAGTATCCAGGCCCAGATCATCAACCTCCTTCTGGACCTGAAGCAGAGCGCTCGGAACCTCACGTACATCTTCATCGCGCACGACCTCTCCGTGGTCAAGCACTTCAGCGACCGCATAGCCGTCATGTACCTGGGGCGCATCGTCGAGATCACGACGCCGGCCGAGCTCTACAGGAATCCCATCCATCCATATACCCGGGCACTTCTATCGGCGGTGTGCGTGCCCGACCCGGATATCGAAGCGAGCCGGGAGCGGATCGTAATGGAGGGGGAGGTGCCGAGTCCGGCGAACCCGCCTTCGGGCTGCGCGCTCCACACGAGGTGTCAGGACGCAGGGCCGGAGTGTCGGAACACGACACCCGAATTGAAACAGATGGGGGACGAACACGAGGTCGCCTGCCTGCGGGCGGGTTGAGCGTGGAGACGCGAATGGGGCGATACCTAGAAGGGAGACGCGAATGGGGCGATATCTAGAAGACAAAGTGGTCGTGGTCAGCGGCTCGGGGCAGGGTATCGGGCGCGCCGTTGCCGTGGGGATGGCGGCGGAGGGTGCGCGCGTGGTCACGAACAGCCGCCGCCGCGGTTCTACCGGGCCCGCCCTTCTGAGCGATCGGCACCTGGATGCCCTCACTTCGGAGGACCGCGACTGGGTGGACGGGCAGCTGGTGGCGTTGAGCGGCGACGCCGAGTCCACGGCCACCGCCATCCGTGCGGCCGGGGGCGAGGCCGTCGCCTTTTTCGGCGACATCTCCGACTTCGGGGCGGCCGCAGAGCTCATCAAGACGGCGGTGGACAGCTTCGGTACCATCGACGTGCTGGTGAACGTGGCGGGCGCCTTCGGCTTCTCGCCCATCTGGGACATGTCGGAGGAGACCTGGGACCGGGTGACGGCAACCAAGCCCAAGGGCCACTTCAACACCATCCGTCACGCCGCCGCCCATATGATGGCCCAGCGGTCGGGTCGCATCATCAACTGCACGTCGCGGGCCTTCTTTGGCGACACGCTGCATCACGCGGGATACTGCGCCGCGAACGCAGGCGTGGTTGGGCTCACGCGGGCGGCGGCCATCGAGCTGGCCCCCTACGGCATCACGTGCAACGCCTTCTCCCCGTGGGCGCTCACGCGCGCGTCGGTGGAGCTGGAGGCCTACGGGATGGCCGCGGCCCCGGGTGAGGGAGCCTGGGTGGACGAGGAGCAAACGGTGACCCTGGCCCTGACTCCGGCCCCCGAGCGAGTGGTGCCGTTCTTGGTCTACCTGGCCGGCGAGGCCGCCGGTGACGTGAGCGGTTCGGTATTCACTCTCGGAGGGAACCGCATCGGGCTCTACTCGGAGCCGGTGGTGGCTCACACCCTCACGAAGGCCGGGCCCGATCCGTGGTCCATAGACGAGATCGTGGAGCAGGCCCCGGGCGGTCTGTTCCTTGGATACAAGAGCACCGTGGGTCTGGTCAAGCCCGGGAGCGCCGGCGAGCAGGGGAGAGTCTCATGAACGTGATAGAGGCGATCGAGTCTCGGAAGTCGATCCGGGCTTTCAAGGACGAACCGGTGAGCAAGGACGTCATGCTCCAGATCCTCGGTGCGGCGAACTGGTCGCCGTCCTGGGCGGACACGCAGCCGTGGGAGGTCTTCGTCGCGGGCGGTGAGACTCTCGAGCGGATCAGGGAGCGGTTCCTCGAGCGTTTCGACGCCGGAGTGCCCTTGGACGCCGACGTGCCCCGGCCCCAAGAGTGGCCGCCGGGTCCGTTGCAGCGCATGCTCGACTTCATCGAGGATCGCTGCGCGGCCATGGGCGTCATTCCCGGCGACGAAGCCGAGCGGACGGCCAGCATGCGCCAGAACGCTGACTCTTTCGCCGCTCCCGCGGTTGTGTATCTGTGCCTGCACAAGGACCTTTCTCCTTGGTCGTATCTGGACATGGGTCTCTACGCCCAGACCCTCATGCTCGCCGCGATGGAGTATTCGGTGGGCTCAGTGATCGCCGTGAACCTGGCCGGATACTCCGACATCCTGCGCGAGGAACTCGGTGTGCCGGAGGAGTACGTGATCATGATCGGGATCGCCATGGGCTACGAAGATCCAGAGGACGTAGTGAACAAAGGCCGCAGCATCCGTCGTCCCGTCGGGGACGCGGCGGTGTTCCGAGGCCTGTGAAAGGAAGGGGGGAGATCACGGAAGGTAACACCTACGAGGGCAACATCGTCACGAGCTACCTGGCCGACACGGCCAAGTTCCGGAACTCGCCGATCATCTCGCCGGTGGCTTACATCGACGGAGGGTTCGTGCCGGGCTCCTTCTACGCGGAGTGCGTGTGGTTCCACGAGCCCTCGGAAGGGTCGCCGCCCGAGCACGCCCACGACGACTTCGACGAGATAGTCATGTTCTTCGGCAGCGATCCCGGACGGCCTCACGACCTGTGCGGGGAGGTGGAGTTCTGGATGGGAGGTGAGAAGTACCTGCTCACCGAGAGCTGCATGGTGTTCGTGCCCAGGGGAGTGAGGCATTGCCCGCTGTACTTCCGGCGGGTCGACAGGCCGATCATCCACCTGTCGACCGCGCCTTCGACGAGCTATAGCCGGGACGGGATCACCGAGGTTCGCCCATGATGGGCGGCGGAAACACGAGCGGCTGCGTCCAGAGGGGCGCGGCCACGGGAAGGTGGTGAGGTGTCTGTGATGACGAGGGAGGAGATCCTCGAGGTGGTGCGGGCCAATCCGACCGGGTGGGTGGCCACCCTGGAGGGCGACAAACCGCACGTGCGCGCGCTCACGGCGTTCCGGGTGAGGGACGACGGGCCCCTCTTCCAGATCTCCACGGTGAAGGACGTCCACCGCCAGTTGGCGGAGAACGCAAACGTGGAGGTCTGCTTCAACGACCGGGAGAAGGGCATTCAGGTGCGGGTGAGCGGCACGGTGCGCTTCGTCGATGACGAAGCACTGATGGGGGAGGTGCTGGCCGAACGCGGGTTCCTGAAGGCGCTGGCAGAGAAGCACGGGCCCGACGTGGTCAAGCTGTTCGTTATCGAAGGCGCCAAGGCCGCCGTGTGGACCATGGCGCTGAACTTCGAGCCCAAGGAGTACGTGAGTCTGTAACGCGGGCCGGGTCGGACCGCCCCGCGTCTTGGACGTCGGGCGGGGCGAGCCACAGATACTCCAGGAATCACGGAAGGAGACGGCACATGCAATTGCAGTACACGGATCTGATCAAGTCGGTGGTGGTACAGGACGGTCCTGCGGGTCTCTACCCGCGCCCTCGCGTGTTCATGGAGGGCAAGGACATGGAGGGCTTCAATGCCCACTTCTCTTACGGCTTCGTCAAGGAGCCGGGGGTGACGTTTCATCCAGTGGAGGGCGCGGTCGTCCACCCCTACGACGAGGTCCTGGTCTTCGCCGGCCTCGATAGGGACGACATGCTGAACCTCGGCGGCGAGGTCTCCATCGAGCTCGGTGAGGAGCGCGAGACCTACGTGATATCCGAGCCGAGCGTGGTGGTGGTGCCCAAAGGGACGCCTCACGGACCGGTCACGGTGCGGCGGGCCGATATGCCCTTCGTGCACTACATGATCGGGCTCGATCCCCAGTATCGGGGAGAAGTGGTGCAGTCGGACGGCGCCCCCACCGAGGGCTCCAAGTACAAGCACCTCATCAAGCGGCTCGTCACTACCACCCACCCCAGCCAGCAAGGCTCGGGCATGGGCTACGAGTCGGTGGTGGACGAGCGGGGCGTGATGCGCCCGGCGGAGCGCGGCGTAGGCCCGGGCAACGGCGACGGGGTGGTGTGGCTCTACGGGGAGGACCTCGAGGGTCTCGAGCTCAACTTCACGTGGGGCCACTACTCGCGGTGCGGCAAGTGGCACCGCGGCGGCGAGGCGCACACGCATCCGGAGGAGGAGATCCTCTGCTTCCTGGGCTTCGACCCCGACGATCTCAACCATCTGGGCGCCGAACTCGAACTCGGCATGGGCGAGGACTATGAACGCCACATCTTCAACGAACCCACGGTGGCCGTGTGCCCGAAAGGGTTCCCGCACCTACCGTTGATCACCCGCTGGGTCGACGATCCCTACGGCTTCATCGTGATCTGCCTGAGCGGGGATCACGCCTCGCCCTGGGTGGAGGCGTAGCGAACGCCGTATGAAGTACCGCCGAGTGCCATCCCTCGATTGGGACGTGTCGGTGCTGGGACTGGGCGCCCGCGTGGCGACCGGCCCCGCGCCGGACGCCGCGCCGCACGCTCCGCAGGCGGCGGACTACGTCGAGCTGTTCCGCGCCGCCGTCGACGCCGGGGTGAACTACCTGGACCTGGGCTGGTTCGCCGGCATGGAGCGGTGCGAGCCGTGGCTGGAAGCGGTCCGCGCCGCTCTCGCCGACGGCTACCGCGAGCGGGTGCGCGTAGCCGCCAACGTGCCCGCGCCTGTCGCCGCCTCTCGGGTGGAGTGGGAGCGCTTCCTCGAAGGGCTCACGGCCGCGCTCGGCGTGGACCACGTGGACTTCTGCGTCATCGGCGGCGTGGATCGAGAGGTGTGGCCGCGTCTGTTGGACGCAGGGTTTCCCGATTGGGCCGACTCGATCGTGCAGGAAGGGCCCGTCGACGCGCTCGGCTTCTTCATCTGCGACGACCTACAAGTGTTGAAGCGGGTCATGAACGGCTACGACGGCTGGTCGCTCTGCAAGCTGCGCTACGCTTTCTGGGACCACCTGCTCAGCCGCCCGGGACCGACCGGAGTGGGATACGCGGCGGAGCGCGGTCTCATGGTGGTCGCGGCGGAGCCGACACAGGGCGCCCTGTCGTGGCGGGACGAGGACGGAGGGGCCGGGTCCGCCGTCGCGCTCCCGGAAGCGGTCGGCCTGGACGGGTCTCTGGACGAGTGGAGCCTCCGTTGGACCTGGGACGACCCCGGGATCTCAACCGTGGTCTGCGACCTCGCCGACGCGTCGTCCCTGGCCAGATTCCTGGATCTCGCGGATGGTGTCGAGCCGCGGAGCCTCTCGGTGCGCGAGCTGACGACTCTCAACAGAGCCCGGGACCACTATGTGAAGGCGCGTCCCGCTTCCTGTCCCGCGTGCCGCACCTGCATGCCGTGCCCGGAGGGCATCGACATCCCTCGGATCCTCGACCTGGGCAACGACGCCTCCGTGCACGGCGGCGTGGAGAACGCCAAGGCCACCTATCAGATGGAGCAACAACGGGCGGCTGACTGCACGGCCTGCGGACTGTGCGAGGAAGCCTGCCCCCGAGACGTACCGATCATCGGCCGACTCGAACGGGCCCGGGAGCTTTTCGAATGACCGGCGCCCGAGCCACTACCGAAGGGAGGAACCCTCACATGCCGGAAACGGTACCGCCGGGATCCGCGACGCCGGACTCTCCGCTCGCCCAGTACATACGTCAGAACGACGACATACGCATCCTCAGACACCCGCACCAGGATGATGCCAAGAACCCGGTGCTGGCGTTGAACAGCGTCGACCAGTTCGGGAACAAGGGGTTCAGGTTGAGCTGGTGGGGCATCGACAAGCCCTTCGTCATGGAGTCGAAGACCCACGCGCACGACTTCGACCAGTACCTGATCTTCGCCGGTGGCAACCTGAACGATCTACCCGACCTCGGGGGCGTCGTGGAGCTCTCCCTGGGCTGGGAGGGGCAGTCCCTGGAGAAGTTCGTCTTCACCACCGCCACCATGGTCTACATCCCTAGGGGCATGCTGCATTGCCCGCTCGAGTTCAAGGAGGTCAGAGACCCGAGGCACCCCATCCTCTTCCACGATTTCTACTTCTCGCCCGACTATGTCCGGTCCACGGAGATAGGAGAACCGGGAGAGGACTCGCAATACGAGGCATTCATCAAGAAGATGTCCCAGTAGCGAAACGACCCGGGGCCGCGAGGAGCGGCCGCCGGAGGGCAGGGGGAGTAGGTTTTGGAAAAACTGCAGAACTCACCGTACATGAAGTACTTCAGGGTCGGGACCGATATCAAGATCCCATCCCATCCACATGAAGGCGAGGTGCCGAGCCCGGCCATCTTCCTCATCGGCAAGGACGTCCAGCCGAGTTCGGCCTTCCGCATTGCGACGTTCGCCATCACGGAACCGTTCGAGATGGTCGCGCACACTCACACGCACGACTTCGACCAGTTTCTTTCGTTCTTCGGGGGCGACATGCGGAACATGCTGGAACTGGGAGGCGAGGTGGAGTTCACCATAGGGGAGGAAGGAGGAGACCTCGAGACCTTCGTCTTTACGAAGCCCTTCATGGTACATATCCCGCCGGGTATGCGTCACTGCCCGCTGCGGTACACGCGCGTTGATGACCCGGGCAAGCCGATGATCCACCAGGACCTGGTCTTCACGGGTGAGTACGTGCGCAAACCCGCGACGGAGGGCCAGGCGCCCGAAGGGTCGGCGCACTAGGTGCCGGTGGAACTTCAACAACACGTGTCTGGAGGATCAGGACGATATGCCTGAAGATCTCGTCAATATGCTCGGCGATCTGAAGAGGGAGGAGGTGCTCGCTACGGTGGCCGCGAGACTCGAGAGCGGGGAGGACGTGGACGAGATCCTCGGCGACGTCCGCGCGGGTATGGAGATCGTGGGAGAGCGCTTCTCGAGTGGTGCCTACTTCATCCCCGACCTCGTGTACTCCGGTCACATCCTCAAACAAGTCACTGAGATCATCAAACCGCGCCTCGCCGAGGCGGGCGGTTCGGCACCGGAACGGGTAGGTACCGTGGTGCTCGGCACCGTGGCGGGCGATATCCACGACATCGGCTTGAATCTCGTAGACTTCATGCTGGACACGAACGGCTTCGAGGTGCTGAACCTGGGCGTCGACGTGCCGGCGCAGACCTTCGTGGAGAAGATCCAGGAAAGCGGCGCGGGCATCGTGGGTCTGAGCGGCCTTCTGACGCTTGCCGCGGACTCGATGAAGCAAACGGTCGACGCCATCGCGGCGGCGGGCCTGCGCGAGAAGGTGAAGATCATGATCGGCGGGGCCCAGGTAGACGAATACGTACGGGCCCACAGCGGGGCGGATGCCTACGGTACCGACGCGCTCGCCGCAGTCTCGTACGCGAAGAGTTGGAGCTAGGGAGCATGACCCGGGAAGGGGTGCGCATCTCAGGATCCGAGCGGCAGGGAGGTACGCCTGATGGCGCTTGCTCTCCAATAGGGAGTGCTCAGACGCATGCGTAGTAGTGCTTTACGAAATGGGGGTATGGCAGTGAGTAGAAGGACTATATTGAGCATTGGAACCTTGGTGCTGGTCCTGCTGATGACGGTGGCCGCGTTCGGCTGCGCGTCGGACAGCACGCCCACGACCACAGCAGGTGCCACCGACACGACGGCCGGCGAATCCACCACCACCGCTCCGGACACGTCCGCGCCGGTGGCCGGCGGAACCCTGCGTCACATCAACACGCAAGGGCCGCAGGATCTCGGCTTCTGGCCGAAGCAGGGGCCCACCGATGAGGGCGCGGTCTTCCCCGCGGTCGAGAGGATCATGACGTACACCACCGACCGGACGCTGGTGCCCTTCCTGGCCAAGAGCGTCGTGGAAGACCCCGAGGCACTTAAGATCACGGTGGAACTGAACGAAGGCATCATGTTCCATGACGGCACCGAGCTCACGGCCGACGTGGCCGCATGGAACTACCAGATCGGCAAGGACGGCGGCAAGCTGCAGTTTGGCGACGCCCTCGACTCCATCGAGGTCACCGGAAAGTACAGTTACGTCCTGCATCTCAACCAGTGGCACAATCAGCTGATCAACTCCTTCGGCTGGGTGCCCATGGTCTCCAAGGACGCTTTCGAGAAGAACGGCGGCGAGGAGTGGGCCCTCTCCAACGTCGTGGGCACGGGTCCCTTCAAGCTGGAGAGCTTCTCCCGCGATGAGTCTCTGATTTGGGTCAAGAACGAGAATTACTGGCGGGAAGGGCTGCCCTACCTGAATCGGATCGAAGTGAGCGTCATCCCCGACGCCACCACGTCCTCGGCGCTCATGCAGTCGGGTCAGGCAGACATCTGGCAGAACGCCGACGCCCAGGCCCAGGCCGAGATGATCGATAAGGGCATCGAGGTCCAGACGGGCTGGAGCGGCTTCCAGTACCACCTGATGCCGAACACGGTGAGTCCCGACTCTGTGTTCAAAGATCTGAAGGTGCGCGAAGCGGTCGAGTACGCTCTGGACAGACCGGCCATCAGCGAAGCCATCGGATACGGGCGCTACGTACCCCTCTTCGAAGTGGCTCCTGAGGGCGAGTGGGGTGCCGGCTCGAGCACACACATCCGTGAGTACGATCCGGCGAAGGCCAAGCAGCTGGTTACCGAAGCCGGTTATCCTGACGGATTGGCCATCGACCTCCTGGCCCCCATGGGCACGGGCGGTCGCAACGTGGCCGCCGAGGCGATCAAAGGCTACCTCGACGCCGCCGGTTTCAAGACAAACATCGACATCGCCGACCCCGGCCGGTTCTACGGTTCCGTGTTCGGTGGAGGGTGGAACGACCTCGCTCTCATGTTCAGCGGGCTGGACGTGAACTATCTGGTCTCCGCCACTCGCTGGTGGGGCCCGAACCCCATGACCAACTTGGGGAGCTTCGAGCGTCCCGCCGATTTGGTGGCGGTCTTCGACAAGGCCGTCGCGGAGCGCGATTTCGCCGTGCAGGAGAAGGTGACGGGTGAGATTGTCGCCAAGATGAACGAGCAGGCGTTGATGATCCCGGTGTATCATTTCCCGGCCGGACTCGTGATCGCCGACTACGTGCACACGATGTACCCGAAGGCGGGCCTCGCCGCCTGGGATTACGCGACCTTCTGGATGGACAAGCACTAAGAGCCAACCGGAGTAGAATCGGGATCCGCCGCCGGTGGATCTGCGGAAGTGCGGTCCGCCCCCCCGGTTTCGGCTGGGGGGGCGGACCTCGATCATTCGAAGGACGTCACGCCGCGAGGAGGCTTCTCATATGCCCACGGGTCCGTTGCTGCAGGAGTTGGGCCGCTACGAACTCGGCACCTATGCCGACGTCATCTACCGGAACGCCCTGCTGCGCCCCGATGTGGAGGCTTTCGTCTACGGCGACACCCGGATCACCTGGTCCGAGTACAACGAGCGGGTGAACCGTATTGTCTCGGCTCTCGACTCGCTGGGTGTGACCAAGGCCGAAGTAATCGGCCTGCTGTCCTGGAATTGTCTGGAGTCGTTCGACGTCTTAGGCGCGGTCATGAAGGGTGGGTTCATTCTGTCGCCCTACAACCCGCGGCTCAGTGCACCCGACCTCGAACGTCTCATCGATTACTCCGAGGCAACAACCATCTTCGTGGGCCGCGAACTCGTGTCGATGATAGAAGAGATCCGGCCGCGGCTGAGCCGGGTTCGACACTACATCTCTCTCGAGGCCCCGGCTGCCGGTATGCTCGACCACAGCGACCTGCTGGCCGAGCACACGCCGGACGAGCCGGTTCCCCGGGTGACCGAGGACGACCCCGTCTACATCATCTACACCAGCGGGACCACCGGCGTCCCTCGCGGGGCCCTCTACACGCATGCTCAGGGCCTGCACAACATCGCCGCCCGACTCGCCGAGACGCCGATCGCGGCGGGAGACAAGCTGGTGCTGACACTCCAGCTCTTCCACGTTGCCGGCATGGAGGCCTCCCAGGCCTTCCTGTACGCCGGCGCGACCGACGTCATTCTGAAGACCTTCGAGCCGCGCACGCTGCTGCAGACCATCCAGGACGAGAAGGCCACCGACGTACAGATCGTGCCGACCACCCTCGCCGCCATTTTCGCCCTGCCCGACTTCGAGCGGTACGACCTGGGCAGTCTCAAACGCATCGTCTACGCCGCCTCGCCGATGCCCGTGGCGCTGCTCCAGCGGGGTATGGATATTTGGGGACCGATCTTCTGCCAGTTCTACGGTCAGACGGAGAGTGGGCCCATCATCACCGCTCTGTCCAGGGACAAGCACGTGGCGGCCTACGGAACCGGGGAAGAGCAGAAGATCCTACTGTCGGTGGGGCATCCGGCCCCGGGGGTCCATGTGCGCATCGTGACGGAAGACGGCA
This sequence comes from uncultured Gaiellales bacterium, assembly GCA_964504825.1. Taxonomy (GTDB): domain Bacteria; phylum Actinomycetota; class Thermoleophilia; order RBG-16-64-13; family RBG-16-64-13; genus JAJZQZ01. The sequence continues at coordinate 6,649 of CAZDGO010000003.1, read as the reverse complement.
CCGACGTGGAGGTTGGTGAGGTCGGCGAGATCATCGTGCAGAGCCCGCATCTGATGGCCGGCTACTGGCGGAGGCCGGAGGAGACTGCGGCCGTCATCGTCGATGGCTGGCTCCACACCCGTGACATGGGCCACTTCGACGAACGCGGGTACATCTACATCTCGGGAAGGAAGGGCGACACGATCATCTCGGGTGGAGAGAACGTCATGCCGCGCGAGGTCGAGGAGGTGCTCTACCAGCACCCAGCTGTCAGCGAGGCCGCCGTCCTCGGCGTACCCGACCCGTATTGGGTGGAGCGCGTGCACGCTCTGGTAGTCCTGAAGAGCAGAGAGACCGTGGCGCCGGAAGAGATCATCGAGTTCTGCAGGCAGCGACTCGCGCGGTACAAAGCGCCGAAGAGCGTCGAGTTCGTCGATTCCCTGCCCAAGAACGCCTCAGGCAAGATCGACAAGATGGTCGTGAAGAACTGGTTCGCCTAGCAGGGTGGTGAAAATCGCGATGAATAGAATGACCTAACGACCCTCCTCAACCTGGAGGTCGACCTCCTCTTGTTCGACACTACCTCTACCTACTTCTGCCTCGATGAGACAGATGAGCCGGTCGCCCGAGACGGGCGCGGTCGGCGCGCGATATGCCCAACATGCGAGAACATGCGCGCGATGGCCTTGATGGAGACTCCCTGTCGATGCAGTGACACGATATCCACCCACTCCTCCAGTCTGATCACGGATCCCTCCCTCGGCACTTGCACTCTCACCGAGGGAACCCTACCTGTCGATCGAGGGGGGTCCATTTCAAACTGATGGGAGGGGGCCAGTTTCGCACCGGTGGCTACAGAACCTCCTGGGCGCGGTAGGCGGGGGGATGGACGTAGCCCTCGGCACACTCTCTACCGCTGCCCGCTACGACGAAGGGGCGGGTAGCTGCCCGCGCTTTCGCCTTATCGCTCAGGGGCGCTCTCAAGCCGGCCGGCCCCCGTCGACGCGTCCCGGAACGCGGATGTGTACCGGAGGGCGTAGTCGTTGCGGCTCCTGTTGCGCGACGGTACGCCCATGTGCCGACCAGTTCAGATCGAGTACGCGCCTCGGGCCGCGCTGTAGAGCACCTGTTTCTGTGCGTAGACGGATCCGAGGCTCGTCGTGATGTCGCCGCGCACCCAGTCGACTATGACATGGAAGCCGCCGAGGACCGGTGCCAAGACCAGGATGATCAGCCCGACGCTCTCGGTCCTCAGATTTATCTTCCGCTTCCCTGCCGCGCCACCCGTCGCGCGCTGCCGGGGCGGCACTTCCCTCGCCGGGAAAGCCATGCGTGCGCCCCCCTGGCCATCCGAGAGACCGGACGCATCGATGGTGCAGAAGGACCCCCGCGACACTATTTGACCAACGTATCGATAGTCTGTACAATGGCGCCGTGGCCTAGCGGGCAAAACGCCGTTCTGTATACAGAACGCCCTGGCCTCGGGGACGAGGCTTCGCGCCCCGGCGCTGCGCCGGCGCTGAAAGGGGGGATGCCGGTTAACCGGTCTGTTGTCTATCCGCAGTCTGTCTTCAAGGGATGCGGCCGAACGAGACGCCTTCGGGCACGTTGCGACCGCGGACGATCAGGGGGTATTCCAGCCGATGAAGAAGTCTCTTCTTGTGTTTCCACTCGCTCTCCTCGCGCTGCTGGCCGTGCTGCTCGTCGGCTGCGGCGGCGGAGAGACGACCACGACGGCGGCTCCGGCCGACACGAACACGACCGCGGCGCCGGCCGACAACACGACGACCGCCCCGCAAGGGGAGCCCATCGTACTTGGCGTGCCCACCGCACTAGGGACGATCGAGGGCGCCGACGTCCTGCGGGCCATCGAGCTGGCCGCGGAGGAGATAAACGCCGCCGGCGGCGTTGATGTGGGCGGGACCATGCGTCCGTTCACCGTCGAGTCGATCGACACCCGGGAGGCCGAGCCCGGCGTCCCCACCAATGACGCCCTGGCCTCCATCGAGAAGCTGATCACCGAGAAGAAGCCCGACGCCATCGTCGGAGGCGCCTTCCGGTCTGAAGTGCTCCTCGCCTCCATGGATCTCGTCTCCAAGTACAAGATCCCGTATATCACCAGCATCGCGATGTCTCCCGCTTACGAGGACAAGATCGTCGAGAACCCCGAACAGTACAAGTACTTCTTCCGCACCGGTCAGAACGCCATCTTCTTCGTGGGCGGCCTCGCTCAGATCGCCGGCGCGCTCAAGGAGCAGTTCGGCTTCACCAAGATGTACATCATGCACCAGGACGTCCTCTGGGCCACGGGCTCGGCCGGCGGCCTGGCGAAAGCGGCCGCCGCGGGCGGCTGGGAAGTCTTGGGCACCGACGCGTACCCGACAGGTTCCAGTGACTTCTCCTCCTCGCTCAACAAAGCGAAGGCGGCCGGAGCCCAAGTCATCGTCCCGATCTTCGACATGCCCCAATCGGGCACGCTGCTCAAGCAGGCCCGCTCCATGAAGCTCCCTGCGCTCGTGGCCGGCTTCATCAGTCCGCTGGTGGTCTCCACCGGCTGGGATGCCACCGATGGCGAGGTCCAGGACATGATCGGCATGTTGAACGAGCCGGCATCGCTGGCGCTCGAAGCAATGCCTTCGACGGTCAAGTTCTACGACGCCTATGTCGCCAAGTACGGCGAGGAGCTGGCCGGCAAGCTCAGTGGCCACGGTCCCGGCCCTGCGTACGACAGCGTCTACCTCCTGGCCGCCGCCATAGAGAAGGCCGGCACCGTGGAAGCCGACGCGCTGGTACCGGTCCTGGCCACCACGGAGATCGACGGCGTGGTAGGTCACCTCAAGTTCAACGAGAAGCACCAGGTGATCTACGGCAGCGATCCCACCAAGGAAGGCATCATCATCGGCTTCCAGTGGCAGGACGGGAAGCGGGTGGCCATCTATCCGCCGGCCGTCGCCTCGGGAACGATCGTGCTCCCCGAAGGTCTTCAGTAGCACCCGATAGGACGAACGACACGGGAGAGCGGGCGCCCGCCCGCTCTCCCGTACTACACAGGGGGCCGTCAGCGCGTGATCGCCAGTATCATCATCTACGGGTTCGTCAACGCCGCGGTGCTCCTATTGACGGCGCTGGGTTTCAGCTTGGTCTTCGGGCTCAGCGGCATCGCCAACTTCGCCCACGGCGGGGTCTACTTGGGTTCGGGACTCGTCGCGTGGTTGCTTCTGCGCACCGTGGGCCTACCACTTCCGGTGGCCCTCGTGCTCACGGTGCTGCTGGCCGGCGCGTTCGGTGTCATCCTCTATAGGTTCATCCTCAGGCCGGTCCGAGGCATCGTGCTCTCGGAGGTCATCGCGACGTTCGCCGTGGGAGTGGCCATCCTGGAATTCTTCCGGTGGCGCGGCTTCGTCACGTACGAGTTCAACCTACCGGCCTGGGTGAGCGGCAGCGCCGACATCGCGGGCAACAGCATCGACTACCAGCGCCTCATCATCATCGGGCTCGCTCTCGCCTCGGCCGTCGTGCTCTGGGTCTTCTCGCGCAAGACGCGCACCGGGCTCGCCTTGCGGGGCATGGCTCAAGACGAGCGCACGGCGCTGGCCGTGGGCATCGATTCAGAATGGGCCGCCGCCCTGAGCTTGGCATTGGGGTCGGCCTTGGCCGCCTTGGCCGCCCTGGCCATTCTTCCTCTTGGTCTCATCTCCATCAACATCGGCTACGACGTGCTCCTACTCGCCCTGGCGGTGACGGTCGTCGGAGGCCTGGAAAGCACGACGGGACTTATGGCGGCGTCGCTGATCCTCGGCTTCGCGGTCACGCTGGCGAACACGTACGTCGGCGCGAACTGGGGTCAGGTGGTCTATTTGAGCGCTATCGCCCTTGTGCTTGCCGTCAAGCCCTCGGGTCTGCTCGGAAAGTTCAAAGAGCTTGAGGAGCGGGTGTGAAGTCCGCGACCGGCTTCCGCAGAGAACGGATTCCTCGGGGGATCAAGGTCCGCTCGGACGACGTCTTCGCGCTCGCGTCTCCCAAGGAGATCGCCTACCTGCTCTTCCCGCGCCTCGTGGTGCTCGTGCCGCTGCTGGTGTTCCCGCTGCTCAGGCCGGTCGTCGGCAACTACTGGCAAAGCATCTTCCTCATCGCGCTGGTCATCGCCCTCCTGGCTCTCAGCTGGGACCTGATGGCGTCCGCCGGCTTGGTCTCCCTGGGTCAGGCGTTGTTCTACGGGGCCGGAGCGTACGGAACGGCCGCTTTCAGCCATTACCTGGGCCTTCCGGCCCTGATCAGCATCCCCATCGGTACGCTCGTCGGCGCGTGCGCGGCCACGGCGCTGCTGTACCCTGTGCTGCGCCTGCGCGGCGTGTACTTCGGACTCATCACTTTTGCCCTGCCGCTCCTCCTGATGCGCGTGGTGGAGGCGACCAAGATCTTCGGCGGCACCGAGGGTCTGAGCGGGCTTGCTCCGCTGCCCAGTCCCACCCTCGAGCTCTACCTGCTCGTCTTCGTCGTCATCGTCACCTTCTTCGGATTCCGCAGGCTGGTAGATACCGACTACGGACTGGTTATCAGGGGGATACGCGACAACGATCGTGCGGTCGAGGCGTCCGGCATCAACGTGCAGTTCTTCAAGGCGCAGACCGTCTTCATCGCCGCCCTGCCCGCGACGTTCGCCGGCGCTGTGCTCACGCACCACTACCAGGTGGTGGGCATGGCGGCCTTCGCTCTCGACTTCTCCGTGCTCCCTCTGACCGCCGTAGTCGTCGGCGGCGCCGGATCGTTCGGCGGCGCCCTGCTGGGCACGGCCATCCTGGTGCCCCTCTCCGAGTTTCTCCGGGGCTTCGGGACGCTTCGGGTGGTCGTCTACTCCGTGGTGCTGGTGGTATTCGTGATCGGAGTTCCTGAGGGAATCTTCCGGAAGCTCGAGCGCAAGTACCATGAGTTCGAGCGTCTCGCTCCCCAGCGGGGGGGCGCTCCGGCGGGACCCGACAGTCCAACGGGACCCGACGCCCCGGCGGAGACCGAGGTTCCAGCGGGAGCTGACACTCCGGCCGTACGCGAAGGGGAGGCACGAGCATGACGCGCCAGGCACACGACACGGGTGCGACGGATGAGGCCCTGCTGCGCGTGAGCGACCTCACCAAGAGTTTTGGGGGCGTCATGGCCGTCGATCACTTGGATTTCGAGCTCCGCCGCGGTGAGACCCTCGGCATCATCGGCCCGAACGGTTCGGGCAAGAGCACCCTCATCAACCTGATGACCGGATTCATCAAGCCCAACAACGGCAAGGTGGAGTTTAAGGGCAAGGACATCACCGGCATCGCCCCGCACAAGGCCGTCTCGCTGGGCATGGCGCGGAGCTTCCAGATGGCGCGCCCTTTCAGCAGCATGTCCGTCTATAAGAACCTGGTGATCCCGCTGCACTCGCCGCGGGCCCGCAGGCTGAAGGGCGGATCCTACGGCGACCGCGACGAGCAGGCCATCCACCTGCTAGAGGAAGTGGGCTTCGAGCGGGATTCGGCGATACCGTACAAACTGGCCGGCTCCCTCCCGCACGGCTACGTGAAACGTCTGGAGCTGGCGCGCTGCTTGGCCCTCGACCCCGATCTCATCGTCCTCGACGAGCTCTTCTCGGGAATGAGCCTCTCGGAGGTGGCCAGCATCCTACCCCTGCTCCAACGCATCAACGCAGAAGGCAAGACCATCATCATGGTGGAGCACAGGCTGCGCGAGCTGTTTCGGGTGGTCAGCAAGGTCATCGTGCTTAACTTCGGGCGCAAGATCGCGGAGGGTGTGCCGCAGGAGGTGGTACAGATCAAGGAAGTGCGAGACGCGTACATGGGAAGCGAGGCCCGCGCTCATGCTTGAGGTCCGGGGACTGACAGTCTTCTACGAGAACGCCCTCGCCCTTAACGGGCTGAGCCTGGAAGTGAGCGAGGGCGAGATCGTGGGGGTCTTCGGCTCGAATAGCGCCGGCAAGACCACGCTGCTGAACACCATCGCCGGGCTCACGCTCCACCTGAAGCAGCGCGAGCAGCGCAAGGGCGGAATGCGCATCACAATAACCGGCAACGTCCTTCTCGACGGAGCCGACCTCGGCGACATGAAACCCAGCGATCGCGTGCGGCGGGGCGTGGTGCTCTGCCGCGAGCGTCACCCGGTGTTCCGGGACAACACAGTGGAAGAGAACCTGCGCCTGGGCGGCTACCTACGAAGCCGCAAGGAGATAGCGGAGACCACCGGCCTCGTGTACGAGATCTTTCCGCCTCTGGCCCGGCTTCGGAAGAAGCGGGCAGGCATGCTGAGCGGGGGAGAGCAGGAGATGGTGGCCATCGGTATAGCCCTCGTGGCCCGGCCCCGGCTGCTGCTGCTGGACGAGCCCCTATTGGGGCTGCGCCCCATCATGCAGGATGAGGTGGTGCGGGCGGTCATGTCCATCCGCGACCAGGGAGTCACCATCGTCCTAGCCGAGCAGTACGCACGGCCGGTGATGCCCATCGTCGATCGCGGCTACGTGATCGAGAACGGCACGCTGATGATCAGCGGCACCAGCACCGAGCTGATGGAGAACCCCGAGGCCCGCTCGGCCTACTTCGGGATGTAAGGAGAGACCGCCGTGTTCGATCCTCTGACCTTCGACACCACCCAGACCGTGGACCAAGCCTTCAGAGTGGGAGTCCAG
>CAZDGO010000002.1:0-29802 GCA_964504825.1 uncultured Gaiellales bacterium | reverse complement strand
GCCTGTCCGGGGAGGTCAGGCCTGCTTGAGGCGAGGACCGGTGGATTGGGGGTTAGGGTTGGGGCGGGGGCACGTGGCAGACGGCCTCGCTCCCGCAGTCGGCTTTCACCCAGTTCCCGGGCGTCTGGTCTATGTTCATGGTCGAAGGCAGCCCATACGTGGTATCTCCGACGTGATCGTTGTACGGAGCGGGGTCGGCAGGACCACCAACAATCGTCGGAATGGAGAAATAGAGCATGTGCTTGCGATTCCATCCGTGCGGCACCGCTACATGACAGTTCGTGCAGGCCCTCAAGTGGGCTCCGACGGTGTGCAGGTTCTTGGTTCCCTGAGTGAACCCCGTGCCCGCGAACGAGCTGCTGTGGCAACCGTAACAGAACGTGAAGTCCGCGTCGCGGGCAGCCTGGTCGCTATACACGGCCCCGTCGTTGTCGCCCGTGACATACCGGGCGCTCCCCGGATCTGTGTAGCCGCCCAGCATCCAAGGGGTAGCCGACCCATGCGCTCCCTTGGGGTCCCCCACAGTGCTCGACTTGTGGCAATCACTACAGTACATCTGGCTGTCTCGCGTCCAGCCGTTGATGAAGTTGGTGACCGTTCCAGGAACCCGGCTCGTGCCGGACCAGACCATGTGATAGCTCAGATTGTTCGGGTTGAATTCCCGCGACTGATCGGTGTAGGTCGGGCTGTTCCAGAAAGCGGTGCCAGGGGTGGCGACCTGCGTTCTCGCGGGAGGATCCGATCCATACGCGGTAGCGCTGTGGCATTTGAAGCAGAGCTGATACTCAGCCGTCGCGGGACTTTTTTTCGACCAGGTCCATCCGTTTGGCGCCGACCAGGCGATCCCCGGTGCGGCCGCGTCGACTCCCCACACCCCCGCCAGCACACCGGAACCGGAGAGGATCACATTCGTTCCTTGTGAATGAAGAACGTTGGTGGAGACGTGCGCATTGTGACAGTCGGCGCACTCCACGTGCCGGTTGGCTCCGGACAGCTGGGAGTTTCCGACGCCACTCACCACCTCCGGCTCCTCCGCATCCTGGTTGTGCGTACGGGCCGCGTTGGTGCTCATGCTGAGATCGTGCTTGCTGGCGGCGGCGAACTCGGTCTGAATATTTTTCGCGCCCAACGGGTTGGAGTTGGGCGCACTGCCGTGACAGCGGTAGCACACGTTCTCCTCGAAGAGCCGCGTCAGGTTCGGGTACGCGCCGGCGCTTGGGTTGGCGACGTCGCCCGCGCCATGAGGTTCGTGGCACTGCTTGCAGAGCTTCACCTGCAGCTGCAAGTCTGCCGCGGTATCGTTGGGGGCATACGCTAAGGTCTTGACCTCCGCGGAGGCACCGTGACCCGAGGCGGAGTATCTCGCCGAGCCAGGCCAGTATGAACCACCCAGACCGGCGATGCCGTGACACGCCGCGCAAAGCGAATTGTAGCTGGTGTTGATGGAGCCGACTGTGAACACGACCGGCTGCCCGTTCACCTTCTCGGCTATGAGCTTGTCGTTCGTGGTGCCGTGCTCGCTGTGACAGCCCTTGCAGGCGATGTTCTCCTTCGAAGGCACCGCCGGATTCTGTGCCATCACCACGGAACCGGCCGACTTGTTGTGGCCTGTATCCCCGGATGAATAGAACGTCCTATGGTCGAACCCAGTCGAAGCGTTCCATGAGCCTGTGCTGATGTAGCCCGCGGAGGCGGCCGCCGTGGTGTTGTGGCACGTGAAGCAGAAGTCGTTGCCCGTCTTGGGCCCGTAGGCCCCCGTGTAGCTCGGATCGAGTCTCTTGGTAACCAGGAACCGAGCCCCGGTGCCGTTCATGCTGTGGGCGTTGTGGCAGTTGGAGCACAACATGGTCACGTTAGTGCCTAGATTGGTGGCCTTGGGCACGGGGTGGTAGGAGACCTTGGCCGTGTTGCCGATCGTGCTCTCCCCGAAATCCGACGCGAACGGCGTGGTGGTGTTGTCGGCGGTCTTGGCGTTGTATGAGGACCCGGTGCCGTCATGACACGTGTAACAGACCTGCTTCTCGCCTGCTTCCACAAACATGGTAGGGCCGGTAGCGCCGTGCACGACGTGGCAGTTGCGGCAGAGATTCGACGAGGCGGCGTACCCGTCGTGCGGGCTGACCCCGGTAGCGGCGGTGGTGAACGTGGTGGTGCCGTTGGCTCCGAAGGGGTTGCCCGAAAGATCCGTGACAGCCGCTCCGTCTATCCAGACGAAGTAAGCGGTGCTGATGTCCATCATGCGGTCCGGGTACAGGTAGACGGTCTTCTTGTCGGCCGAGAACACCACTGTTTCCAGGGATATTGGCGTGCCTGTAGTAGCCGATCCGGTTCGGATCTGAAGTGTATCGTTGACCAGGGTGTTCGGATCCATAGGTTCACTGAACACGATCGTGACGAACCCGTTCACAGGAACTCCGGTCGCGTTGTTCGCCGGCGTCACTGTGCTGACCGTCGGGGGAGTGATGTCGATCGCGGCCGCGGCGAATTCCGTGAAATGGTTTACCTGGCCGGTGACGGTGTCGGCCGGTGGGTTAGGCGTCGGCTCGCCTTCCACCTGTGTCCAGGTGCCCGCGTTCGAATAGAGCGGCCTGATAGTAGTCTCGTCCACCGCCCCCGGGGAGTAGGACATCGTAATGCTCACGTTGGCCGCGAAGGCCTGTCCGGCCGGCAAGAAGTCGTAGGCAGGAGAAACGAAGGTCGTCGCGCCCTGGTTGGCCGGCCGCGCCGTCTCATTGATCTGAATGGTGGTCGCGGCGGCCAGCGCTGCAGGCGGGATGGTGATGGAAACCTTGCCCGTCGAACTCCTCAGCGTCGCACCGGCAGCCGTCACCGAAGCTGAGAGACGTACCAGGTCGGCAGACACCGCCGTCGACTTGGGAGACTCGTTGTTCGATGTGTCCACCGCCGTGATCTTGTACCAGTACACTCCGCGAGTGGGCATGAACGACGTGTCGGTGAGCGACGGGGACGTCACCAGAGCACCATTGACTTTGGTGGCGAACGTCCCACCCGAGGTCGTATCCCGGTAGACGTGGTATCCCGCCAGGTCGGGCTCGAGGTTGCCGATCCAGGAGAGATCGTTCTTGTCGAGACCCGAGGTCGCGGCCAGGCCTGAGGGTGTTGCAGGCGGCGTGGGATCGACGGCCGTGCCCGTGAAGGCGGCGGTGTTCGGCGTGCCCACGATATTGCCGGCTACATCGGTGACCGTGGCCGCCGTGTTTTTCGCGGTGACCGTGTAGCCCGCCCCGCCGGTCTGATTGGACGTCGTCAATGCCACCGTCTTATTGTCTGCTTGGAGGGCGGCGGCCGAGACTGTCAGCCCCGGGGTCGTGAAGTATGACGCGTTGATGCTCCCCGGCGTCAGATCCTCCGCGAGCACGACATTCACGGTGTTGCGGTTCACCGCGGTGGCGGAGACCACCGTAGGCTGAACGTTGTCGATCGTGACCGGCGTGCACAGGCCGGTCGACGAGTTGCCGGCCGTGTCGGTGACCACGACCTGGAACTCGTACTGACCGGCGGCGTACGAGTTTGTGTTGAGCGTGAAGAAGTTGGCGTTGTTCACCGCCGAGGCGCCCGAGGCCAGCGTGTTCCACGTCGGGCCGCCGACAGCGCGCATCTGAAGGGTCCAATTCGCCAGGTTGGCGTCGGTGGCAGTGCCGGTGATGGCGTATACGGCGCCGTTGATGCGGGCGTTCGCCGCCGGGTTCGTCAAGGTCGCGGTCGGGCCCGTGTTGTCTACCAGCACGCACTGGGCAGGGGAGAAGGCGGTGTTGCCGGCCACGTCGGCCAATTGCGATTGGAGCTTGTAGCGCCCGTCAGCGACCAGAACGGTGTCCCAGCTCACCCGATAGGTGGAACCGGAGAACGGTGTCGTCTGGTTGGTCCCTACCTGAGCGCCCACCCCGTTCCACGCGCCGGACACCCAGTCGAACCACCAAAACGACACGTTGCCGACCCCTGACACCGCGTCGGTCGCGGTCGAATCGTAGTTGATCGTGCCGCGCACTGGAGTGGGGGTTGGCTCGACCCCCGTGGGCGCGTTGATGGTAGGCGCAGTAATACTGGTATCCACCTTGAAGACCAGACTCTTGACTGTCTCGGCGTTGCCCACACTGTCCGTGGAGCGATAGTAGAGCGTATTGGTGCCCGATAGAGCAGTGAAACTGCCCAAGTACAGCGTGGTCGGGGGAGTGATCCCCCAGTCGTACTGTGTGGTGACCGACGAGCCCTCGGCATCCGTGGCGGCGAGTGTGATCTGCGGCGCCACCGCATACCACCCGCTAGGCCCGGGAGCCCCTGGGGACGACGAGGATAAGGTTGTCGGAGCTGCGATATCGACCAGCGGGAAATTCACGGTGGTAGTGCTGCCACCGGTGACGATGACATTCGTCTGGGTGCCGGTCGTGAAGCCGGTCTTGGCCGCGGTCACCGTGGGGTACGTGCCCGCCGCGACGCTGGAAAGAGTGTAGGTGCCGCCCGCGTTGGTTGTGGTGGTGTAGACGCCCGCGGTCACTGTGGCTCCGCTAACCGGCACGCCGTTCGAAGAGTTGGTGACTGTGCCGGTGATCGCGCCCGCAGCGACGCTCTCGTTGACGCTAAGCCTTGACGCCTGGTTCGCTGCCGTGCTGTTGAAGTACATCTGGAAGGTCGCGCCGGTGACGCGGGTGGCAGACACCCGAACATGCAGCCGGTGGGTTGCGGGAATTGTCGTGGCCGCGTTGTTCAATGTCAACGTCACGGTCCGCGCACCGTTGGCAGGAGTCGCTGTGGCCACCCCGATCTGGGTATTGACTCCCCCCACCGGGTTGAAATCGAACAGCGTGACGGTCCACGTGTTGCCCAGTGTCCCGTTCAGCGCAAGGAAGAACTGCGCCGAAGCGGCAATCTGGGTGTTCGCCGCGTACACCGGCGTGTAGGCCTCGAGGAAAACCAAACTCCCCGTGCCACTACCGCTGGTGCGTTCTAAGGTGATGAGGTTGTTGAGATTAGTGGTGGAGAACAGGGTGATCCGCTCATTCCCGGCAGCAGCTATGGGGTACGTAGCGGGGCCGGCGGCGTTGGTAGTCCCATCTCCGGGGATGGCAAGCCCAGTGTTCGCGACAGCGTAGTAATCGACCATAACCGCCGACGCCGCCGGCGTGAACGCGGCGAGCAGGCCGATGATGGCTAAGGCAAGGATCAGCAGCCCGCGCAGGGGCGCCCGCCGGCGCCGCGACGGCGCAACCGGGCGAAGGGTCTCACTTGTTCTTTCTAGTTCATGCGTGCCGTGAGACATCCGGCGTCAAACCTCCACAGGCAGGGCTTCCACTCTATATCGACCGGAGGAGTCTTGCGCTTGAGTGTATTTTAGCTCCTCGCGAAACGAGCACCCTCCATGCGGACTCTACCAGACGGCAGATGGACCGGCCAGAGCGGGCCGCGTTCACCGGGAACCGCCGATCCCGGGTCATCATGCCACCACCGCCGCCGTGTCGAGGCCGCTGATCGTCGTCGTCGCCCCCGGCAGCGGGTTGGTAGTCGTGCTCGATCCTCCCGACCCCTCCGCCTTCGCCAGCAGCTCTTTGGCCTCGACATTGTCCGGATTCTCGGCCAACGCCTTGTTCAGCTGGATGGCGGCGTTCTCAGGCTGTCCGACTTCCATGAGCAGCTTCGCCAAAGGAACCCTGATCGTGTCCAGATGCACGCCCATGGGCCTCGTCTCGATGACCGCAAAATAGAGTTTGATAGCCTGGTCGACGTTGCCCAGCTTCGTATCGACCTCGGCAAGGGCCACTCGCGCCGCAGTGAAATCGCTGTTCAACTGCAGAGATTGATCAAAGCTCTCGGCCGCCGCCTTGAGGTCGTTCTGCTTCAGCCGGAGCTGACCGATGTGGAACTGCGCCTCATAATCGCGCGGATCGTTCTCCAGGATCTTTTCGTAGATCCCGATAGCCCCGGGAATGTCGTTCTGCTGCTCATAGGTCAGGGCCAGGAAATACCAGGCTTTCGAATCGTCGGGGTTCTTCTCCAGATGGGCGCTCACGCTTGCCCGGGCACCCTCGAGATCACCGCGCTGCAGCTTGGAGACGCCCGGAAGCACCTCCGGAAGGGTAGTGGACGGACTCGGAGCGGAGGTCACCGTGGGCGTTTCCCCACCCGATGGCGCCAACGCGGCGATGACGATAGCCCCGCCCCCCACAAGGAGGACCAAGCCCACGATGAGAATGAGCCGTCTAGACGTCACGCTGTGCACCCTCTCCTTCGTCTTGCGGCCCGGTCATGTGTCGCGCCGCTCAAAATCGGATGCCGAGAAGTCGGTGGTCGGCTGGTCGCTGGTTTATTATCTCACAAGCCAAACGCCCGATGCACGGACGAACCACGCTTTTGCTAAGATTGGTCCCTATTAGCGCACCGTCCGCGCGCCACCGTCCCAAGGAGGACCAGCACCCATGGCACGTAGAGATAAGGACTTCTTGGGCCTCGAGGTCGTGAGCCTGGAGGATGCGTCGGTGATCGGGGAGGTCGATGGACTGATCGTCGACGAGACGGTCGGGGCCGTCGTAGGGCTCATCATCGACCTGGGCATCCACGAAGCCAAGGTCGCCGCCTACTCCGACCTGTTGAGCGTGGGCGACGACGCCGTCATGGTGGAGTCGAGCGCCGTCGTCCGTCCCCTCTCCGAGCACGCCACCCTGCTCGAAGTGGTCGAGCGCGAGGTCGAAGTGTGCGACGCGTATGCCATCACCGACAAGGGTGACGTGGTGGGCGCCATCGGCGACTACTTCGTCGACCCGGCGACTGGAGCTATCAAGGGGGTCGAGGTGATCGTGGAGGAGAAAGACGACCAGGTCGCGGTACTCATAGCGCCCGCTTCCGACATCGTGCGTATCGGCACGGAACTGGTCATGATCCGAGCGGGCTTCCAGGGCCGCGCCGCAGCGTCGGGCGATGCACTGTAGGGTGGGCCGATGAACGCCTTGGTCCTGGCGATCGCCGGTGTCTTGGTGGTGGTCGGCATAGCTTTGATCGTGCTCTCATTCGTGCTTGCCCGGAAACAGGCGGCGCCAGAGGAACCATCTTCCGACACTCCTGCGCCGACACCCGCGACCGATGCGGACCCGCTGTTCATCGACCAACCCCTCCAGGCCGACATGGCTGCCGCGCTGGGCCATTCGGCATCTCCGCCGGCTGACGACGACCCTACCGAGGAGACGGCGGTCGCGGAGCTCCAGACACAGAACGACACCGGCGGGACCACCCGTCTCGACAAGGAGGACTGACGACTATGGTACGCGTCGATACGGAGCTACTCGGATTGCAGATCGTCGCGTTGGACGACGCTTCGGTGGTAGGTGAGGTCGACGGCCTGATCATCGATGACAAGGCCATGCGAGTAGCCGGGTTCCTCATCGATCTCGGCCTGTTCGAAGCCTCAGTGCTCCCCTTCGGCAACGCCTTGGCCGTAGGTGCCGATGCCATCATCATCCCGAGCGCCGACACTCTGGCGCTCATCACCGCCGATGCTGATCTGGACACCCTTGCGACGAGAGACATCACTATCAGCGACGCAAGGGTCATCACTCGTTCAGGCAAGACGGTGGGCTCCATCGGCGACTTCTTCGTCGACACCGATTCAGGCGACGTCGTCGGTATGGAGTTCATCGCCGACGATCAGTCGATCTATCCGAAAGACGTAGCGGTGCTGCCCAGCGCAGCTGTGCTGCGGCTGGGCCGGGACATCGTCGTGGTCTCTGATGACTACCTGCAGAAGCTACAGCGCGACGCCGGTTCACTCGACCGCCTGGCGCGCGACGACACCCCCGCGGCCATCACCACCCCGTCCGAACCTGATGAGTCGGCGGTCGAGACTGAGCCCTCACCCGAGCGCGAGCCGTTGGGCGAACCGGCGGTCGTTGTGGTGCCCGAACCGGCGGTCGGAGCGGAACCCGCCGCGGCGGTCGAGACTGAGCCCCCGGCTGCCGTCGAGGAACCGGTGGCGGCAGAGGCTCCGGCCTCGCCCCCGCAGGAGAGCGACCTCGAGGCGCAGCCACGGCACTTCCTGATCGGCAAGCGCGTGCTGCGTCGCATCGAAGGCGTCGACGGCGAAGTGATCGCCGAAGAAGGAGACATCGTCACCCACGAGATGATCCAGAGGGCGAGGACCAGCGACCAACTGCTCATCCTCTCTTTGAACGTCGAGTAAACGCTCCTCGACGCGACCAGGCGGGGCGGGGCGGGCCGACCGCGTAGCGCGCGCAAGCCTACCGCGCAACAGGCTAGTAGCTGAAGACCATGATTCGGCGGTTCCCGCCGTCGCTGACCACGATGGTGTCGTCGGAAACGGCGATGCCCTCGGGCAGGTTGAGGGTCTGCTGGTCTTCCGGCCCCCGCCCGTACACGAACGCCGGCACACCTGCGTCACGGTAGACGTACACGGTCTTCGCGAACGTATCGGCCACATGCACGCGGCCGAAGCGATCCACCGCTACGGCCCGAGGAAGTCCCATGCCTTCAGGCCGGTCGGTCTTGTCTAGCACGGCCACCGGCGCACCCTGTTTGTCGACCACCTGCACCCGCCTGTTGTTGCTGTCGGCCACGTAGAGGTTGCCGTCTCGACCTAGCGCCAATCCATTCACGAACGAGAACTGACCCCGCCTGAGACCCGGCTCCCCAAAACTGCGGAGGAACCGGCCACCCATCGAGTACACCTTTATCTGCTGATCGGCGACATCGGAGACGAAGACCTCGTCGCCACCCACCGCGACCCCGGCCGGCTCCGTGAGCTTGGACCGGTCCCGCTCCTTCGGGTCGGGGAAGTCGCCGAGCAGAGAGCCATCCTGTGCCACCCGCCACAAACGGCCGTTCGCGAAATCGGTCACCAACAGGGTGCCGTCGGGAGAGACCGCCACAGAGATCGGCTGCGGGGGTTTGGGGATAGTCTCGTAGAGTCGATCCGGGGCTATGGGGATGTACGTGAACGTACTATCCTGACCCCGAGCAAGGTCGATCACCACCAGGCGGCCCCCGTCGCTGTCCGCGATGAACGCCTTGGAGCCGGCGATGGCGACTCCCCGCAACCGGAATGCGCCCTCAGGAGGACCAGACACCGTGTACTGGAACACCGGCGCCCCGGCCTGCCTGGATGCGGTGGTGGACGTCGGGGAAGCGGGTCTGTCGATCTGCGCATACACCCCCACCAGGACGATGAGGGTCACGGCCAGTGCCACCAGCACTAGCAGATAGATACGCCGGGGAGCGCGTCGCGCCATATGTGGGTGTGCCCTTTCCTGTCGGCGCTCTCTATACTGGTTTCTCAGGAGACGGGGGTCTGTAGACTGTCTCTCGAACGCAAGTCATGTGGCAGGCTACCACCAAGGATGTAGGTGTTCAAACCCGCACAGCTGGTCTATCGATTCGCCGGGGCCATCAAGCGACTCCCTTGGGCACCCCTAGGCCTGGGTTTGCTGATGCTGGTAGGCGCCCTGGAGGCGGCGTTCATCGTCCAGGTGGCAACGGAGAAGGGCTGCGGCGCGTGCCACGTGCCATCCGCCGCCCGCGCCGAGGTCGCCAACGGGCTCCACGAGGGTCTGCACTGCCTCGATTGCCATCGCACGACAAGCAGCTTATGGTTACTCGAGCGCAACGTGCGGGCCGCACGGAACCTCGTCACTCAGATCGATCCCTTCGGAGAACCCGACCCTTCCCGGGCGTTCGTACCGAGCGAAATGTGCGTCACGTGCCACAAGGCGCAGATCGCCGCGGCACGCACCCCCGGCCCCGACGTCCAGATGCGTCACAAGGACGTGGTCGAAGCCCGCGTGCCCTGCCAACAGTGCCACGCCCGCGAGACTCACGGCATCTCCCGGTTGTCGCCCCAGCTGGATCACGGCAGCTGCTCCGCCTGCCACAACGGAATCACTGCCGGCATCGCCTGTTCGATCTGCCATCGCCGCGACCCGTCCAGAGATCCGGCCAGACTCCCGGGACGCGAGGCCCTGCTCCACGGTCCGGACGGAGCCAGACTGCACGGCATGGGCCGGCTCGACAGTTGCGTCACGTGCCATGCACGCACATTCTGCGCGTCCTGCCACGATGTGGAACTCCCCCACGACATGAACACGTTCCCGCATTTACACGGCACCGAGGCCATCCGCGTAGGCGACGCGTGCTTGAGATGCCACGCACAGACGTTCTGCGACTCGTGCCATTCCATCGCGATGCCACACCCAGAAGGATTCCTCGCGCAGCACCGCTCTACCCCGGAGCAGACGCAGAAGGAGACCTGCCCGCGATGCCACGTGCCCGAAGACTGTAAGGACTGCCACGCTGCGCACACCCACTCCCCGCTCCCCACGGCGACCCTCGACGAGATACGGAGATCCGTTCGATGAGAGAGTTACTCGCTCGACTCACCGACGATCTGCGGGCGACCATGGCGAACCCACAGGTGGATCCGCGCAAGACCGTGGTCTTCCTCGGTGCGGGAGTCCTACTCGTGCTCATGCTCGTCGTGATCCTGTTGTACTTCGTAGCCGGTCCCGCACCGGGGGCGCGACGCGAGCCGGGAAGCGGAAGGCGCGGACGGTCCGCCTACCTTGTCTGGGGTCTGGTCCTTGTGTTCGGAGGCATGCTGCTCGCGGCCGATCAGTTAGCTACCGCGCCTTCCACCTGTCTGCGTTGCCACGAGACCGCCCCCAGCGTGGTCACGCACAGGCAGTCGAACCATGCCGAAGTCGACTGCATGTCCTGCCACGGGGGCGGTGGCGTCACGGGGGCGATCGCCACGCGGGTACGTGCCGCCGGCAACGTGGTCGCCCACGTCGTGCATACGCGGCCCGGGCTGTCCACGAGCGTCGCCAACACGGAATGTCTGGGCTGCCACCAAGAAGTGACCGCCGGCGCGCGCGAACTGAGAGGCATCCGCGTGCGACACGCCGACTTCATCGACCTTGGCACACGATGCTTGGATTGCCACGGCGCTGTGGGCCACAGCGCGAAGCCCGGTTTCGTCCGTCGGCCTACCATGGACACCTGCCTGAGCTGCCACGATGGCGCCACTGCCTCGACCGAGTGTCAGACATGCCATACGAAAGACATCGCAGTAGCGCAAGACATACCTGAGGGCTATCCGAAGGTACACTTGGCCGGAGACCGTTCGTGCGGCGGGTGCCACACACTCGAGCGATGCACGGCCTGTCACGGTCTGGAGATGCCCCACCCGGCCACATTCGACCAACCGGAGCAACACGCGTCCCTCGCCGCCTTCGATAAGAAGGACAAGTTTTGCTTCCGCTGCCACAAGCCGGATGAGTGCCTCCGGTGCCATCAGGCATTCGCCGCTCACGGCCCCGACTGGAAACAACAACACGGCCTCGCCGGACGCGCGTGGGGCGAGGGGTGCAAGAGCTGCCACAGCAAGAGCACAGCGAAGAACTACTGCGATCTCTGCCACAAGAAACACTGACCCGTGACGCGGCCCTCACCTGAGGCCGGTGCGCCTGGATGGGGCTCGCGACGGTGCTCGCACCCCGGCCACACGCCTACTGTGGCGCAACCGTGGTAGAGCTCCCCGGTGCCACATCACCTCCGGACGGAGTTCCCATTTGGGGTTGCTTCGCCGCCTCCGCCACGGCTGCAGCGTCGATGTCGACGACCTGCACGCGATCGTTGCCCCACTCGGTGATCGCGAATCGTTTGCCCCCCATGTACACGATCTGCGAGGGATAGCCGAACTGCCCCTCGTCGATGCCCGGTTCGCCCACTTCGCCGATCGCCGTGCCGTCGGAAGTTCGGAACAGGTGGATGGTGCCGTTGAGCGGGTCGGCCACATAGAGCACATCTCCGGCGATAGCCATGCCCGCCGGAAGGCCGAATAGACGGTCCTGATCGTTCATTCCACTCGGGGGTCCGCCCACGATCCAACCTTTCTCCCCGTCCTTGTTCAGTCTCTTCAGGCGCATGTTGTTGCCGTCGCTGACGTAGACCGCGTCTCCCCCATCGACGACAACGATGCCGTTAGGAAAGTCGTAATCGGAGTCGGCCCGACCCCGCTTGCCCCACGACGAAAGTTCCTGGAGGGCGGGGAGCGAATACGTCTTGACCGAGTCGAAGGTGGTCAGGAACAGCTTCTGGTCGTCGACCACCCGGGGGATCAACGGGTACTTCACCTGCACCAGTTCTCTCACCAGCTTCCCGTCGGCGTCGAAGATCGCCACTTTGGCGTGCTCCGGGTCGGCCACATACACGTTCCCGGCCGAGTCCACATCGATCCCGGCAGGAGAATTCAGCTCACCCGGTCCCCTGCCCTTCTTGCCGATGACGCCGAGAGGCGCCCCTTCGGCGTCGAAGATCAGGACCGTACCCGTGGTGGGCTGGCCCACATACAGCCGACCGTCGCGGAACGCGAGGCCTTGCGGTTGTTTGATCAGCTTGTCGGCGCCGCTCCCGTAAGCGTAGATGTTGCGGACATGCGTCAGCCCCAGAGAGATGTCCACGGCATCCGGGGCCGCCTGCCCGCCAGGAGAAAGAGACGCATAGACATAGATCAGGCCGCCCAGGAGAAGAATAAGGAGAACAAGGACAAGAAGGTAGACGATCCGCTTACGACCCATCCGCACTCTCCTTTGGAGCTCTTAGCCCGCCTTCACGCCGAGCCGCCTCAGCGCTTCGAGAGCGGGAGCATAGTCGGGCACATATCTGAGGGCCTCTCGATACTGTTCTACAGCTTTCTCTTTCTGCCCCTTACTTTCGTAGACAGCCCCCAGCTGCACCCGGACATCTGATGCCATCGGGTTGGCGGCGACGGCGGCCTGGAGGTATTTCTGCGCCCCGTCCAGGTCACCCTTCGCCCTCATGACCACCGACTTCTGATACATGGCCTCCGCTTCGGTCGGGACCAGCGCGAGGACCGCGTCATAGGCTTCCAGTGCCCCGTCGTAGTCGCCGGTAAGGCGCAAGGCGAGACCTCTCAGATACAAGCCGCCTAGGTTCTTCGGCTGCAGCTTGATGAGTCTGTTGGCCTCGGCCAGAGCCTCGGGATAGCGCTCCGCGGCCAGGTAGGCCTGAGCCAGAGAGCCGTACGCCTGAGGGTCCTGCGGGTTCTTCGCCACCTTATCCTGATACAAGATGATGTCACGCTCTACGGCGCTGATCGGGAGCGGGTCTTTCTCCGCGAACACACTGAACACGAGGAGCGCGCCGACGCCGACGATGGCGATGATCAGGATGATGACCGCGGCGACCATCCAACGAGGCACTCCCTGTGCATCGACGTCCACGTGGCTATCAGGCGCACGGTCGACAGCAGGGCCGACCTGTCCTTCTTCTTCTATCACGGCACCTTCCTCACGTTTCACCGACCCGTGCGAGTGGTCGGCCGGCGGCGGCGGTAGAGTATAGACGCAATAGCAACACTCGACAACACGCCGCAGCCGCACCCCTTAGAGCTTTTTGGAGCTCGTTAGCGCGCCCCCTTGCCGGTCAGCACCACTTGTACCGTCCGCAACAGGATGCGCACATCGAGGGCCAGCGACTGGTGATACACATACATCAGATCGAAGCGTAGCTTGACGGGCGCCGTGGTCGCATACGAGCCGCTCACCTGAGCGAGGCCGGTGATGCCTGGCCGCACCTGGAAGCGCTCGATGTACAAGCGCTCTGCCTCCAGAAACCCTTGCACGAACTCGGGCCGTTCCGGCCGAGGGCCCACGAAGCTCATGTCACCTCGGGCTACGTTGACGAACTGCGGCACTTCATCAAAGCGAGAGGCGCGCAGATAGCGCCCGATCCCCGTCACCCGAGGATCGTCCTCCTCCGCGAGAACCGCTCCCGAAGCCTCAGCGTCTCTGCGCATCGTGCGGAACTTGTAGACGGTGAACGGCTGCTGCCACAGGCCGAGCCGCGTCTGCCGGTAAAGGATCGGATAGCCGGAGAACAGCAGCACCGCGAGCGCGACCGCCCCGATCACCGGCGACAGCACGACGAGGAGCACGACCGCAAGCACCCGCTCGGTCAGAACTTTGAACCCTTGAAGCCATTCGGCGCGCGGGCGCCGGGTCATGCGCAGCACCGGCAGGTCGCCGAGCAAGGAGAAGTCAAGTTCTCCCAGATGCATCTCGTAGAGCTGTGGGACTACGAAGATCTCCCCATGGAAGCGCGGACTGAGGGCGATCTCCTCCATGATGCGACGGTGCCTGGCAGGTGTCGCGACGATCACCTGATCGGGCTGCTCCGCGTCGATCAGCCGGGGGAGTTCGGAGAGGCCTACGACCACCGGCAGGCCACGAACGGCCAAGGCGTCCTCCGGGGCCTCAACCACCACGCCCGCCACTCGATAGCCCCAGCGCTCGCCGGCCCGAACGCGGTCGGCCACCAGGCCGACGTCGGCTCCCGAACCGATCACGATGACCTTCCGAGTGGGCCAGCGCACGTGCAGCAATCCCGCCGCAGCCCGACGCCATGCCCACAGCAGAACCACTTGCAAGAGGAAGGCAACGGCCACGACACTCCGTGGAAAACTGAAAGCGCGCAGAAAGAAGCTCAGACCCACGAGCGCCAGCGCGCCCAGGAGAAGACCCCTGATAACCGTACCGAGTGACTCTGGCCCCGAGCGCTCGGTGGCCGGATCGTAGAGACCAACCAGGAAGAAGATTACCAGCTGGCCGAGGGTGAGTGGCACCACCATGCGCTGATAGGCCGCGAAGTTGAAGGCAGGGATGGGCCAGCCGAAGCGCACTACGAACGCGAGGACGATGCCCGCGTTGACGGCGAGACCATCGACGCCCAGATTGAGCAGGGTCCAGGCGCGGCGACTCACTCGAGCACGCGCCGGTAGACTTCGAGCGTCTCCTGCGCCGACTTCTCCCAGCTGAAGAGAGACGACTGCCGTAGACCCTCCCGGCGTAGCTTATCGTGTAGGTCGGGTTCCTCGAACAAGCGCCCCACGCAATCGACGAACTGCTTGACCGAGGTCGGGTTGAACATCATAGCGGCGCGACCGGTCACTTCCGGAAGCGCCGAGGAGTTCGACACAACACACGGCGTGCCACAAGCCATAGCCTCTAGAGGCGGCAGGCCGAAACCCTCGTAGAGCGACGGAAACACGAACACGGCCGCCGAAGAATACACCGCAGCCAAGTCGGCCGCGCGGATGAAACCCGGGAAGAGCACCTGCCCCTCGAGCGAATGGCGCGCGACTTCACGCCGCACACTTCGGAAGTCCTCGCCCTGCGTTCCCGCGAGGACCAGGGAGAGTGGCCGACGAAGGCGCCGCAGGACCAAACCCCAGGCGGCAAGTAGGAACTCCACGTTCTTATTGGGCCGGAACTCCCCGATCCAGAAAGCGTAGCGCTCGGGCAAGCCATACCGGCGACGGGCGGCTTCGAGTGTCGCGGAGTCGTCGACCGGGCGGAATTGACTCGACACGCCGTTGTGGATCACTCGTACGCGCGCCGGGTCTACCCCAGCATACGCGCTTAGCGTAGAGAGGGAGATCTGCGAAACGGTGATGAGGCAGCGGGCCTCGGCCAACGTCCGGTCGAGCTGACGCCGATATCGAAGACGCTCGATGGGGTTCCGGACGCTGCGGGGATACAGCAGGGGGATCACGTCGTGGATAGTGGCCACCAACGGCACCCCTACCGGCGTCGGAGCGCGATGGCTGGGTACGTGGAGCAGGTGAACCCTTGCCTGTTCGACGATATCAGCGAAGACCGCGCGGCCGGAGCGAGAATGCGGATGGACGTTGGCCGACACATACGTGAAGTTCGGAGCATCGGGCACGAGATCGCGCTTCTGATCCTGACAGAAGACTACGAACTCCTCAGAGGAGCGGGCGAACTGGAGCAGTAGATTGCGGCTGTATGTGCCAACGCCGCCCCAGTCGATGGTCCGCGCGTCGAATCCTATCCGCACGCCGCTCCTCGCCCTTCGCAGTGCCTTTTCCGACCCTACCGGCTACGCTTCCGATTCTACCAGAAGCTCCCAGGCGTCAGCCGGTCGCCAACGGGGTCGGAAGCATCGGGAAGCGCGTGCGGAGGCTCCGCGGTGTGCTTCTGCCGAGACAACTGCACGACTTGGGCCAAGGGACGCTCGTGCGTGCGATCCCTCCAGATCACGATGCCCGTCTGCGCCAGACGGCTTAGGATATGCAACGTCTCAGTAGGAGTGAGCGGCGACGTGGCCGCGATCTCCATCGGGGTCTTCTCGCCGTCCACGTGGGCGAGCACCTGGACCTGACGGTATGGCAAAGCCTTTGCGGTGACGCTGAGGTCGATCCCGGGCTCCAAAGCCAGCCCCCCCTCCCCGGGACCCAGGATCTCGAGTAGATGCCGGTAGCCATCGACGGAGGAGATGATCTCCATCAAGAAGTCGGCGATGGGAAACTGGACCGACGTCTGCGATACGGCCCCCAGGCTGAACTCGAACTCTCCCGACTCCTGGTTCTCGACCGCGAAGAGGAGGGACTGCATGATCAGCCGCCGCAGAACATCCTCCATCTCGCCCCGCGAGACATAGCCCTCGTCCAACAGCAGCTGCCCCAGGCGTTTGCCTCTGACCTTCCCATCGGTCACGAGACGTTGCTTGTCGAGTTCCGACAAACGGCCGAGGCGACCCAGCAGGTCACCGAGCTGCCATACGCGGCCGGTGTCTGTGAGGCCACTCAGGTTGCCGTCCTGCACATACACGGTGATGATCCGGCCCGCGGGTAGGAGCAGGCGGAGCGATCCCATCTTGCGGAACAACGCCGCGATCTGGAGCAGTTCGGCCACCCCGATGGTGGCCAGCGAGCCGTATGCCGGCATCGACCTGACCCTCCTTCGCGCGAATCCCGCTACGGACTCGCGATTCATCCTGATCACCTCATGCGTTCATCGACAAAAAGCGGTCCAAGCCTTAGCCGACCAGCTCCTCATACACGCTCAGCACGTGGTCGACCATCCCCTCGAGTGTGAACTCTTCCAAGAGTCGAGCCCGAGCCCGCCTCCCAAGTTCGGCGCGCAAGGATCCGTCGTCCAGCAATAGGCCGAGGGCCGCCGCCAGCTCCTCCGCATCCCCGGGCGCAACGACCAGCCCGGTCACGCCGTGTAGGTTGGCGAAAGGAACGCCCGTCGGTAGCGCCGTGCTCACCACGGGCACGCCGCACGCGTGAGCCTCGAGTTGCACCAGACCGAACGCCTCGTTGGCAGTCACCGACGGAAGGACCAGTAGGTCGGCGGCATGGAAGAGCGCGACGAGATCATCCTGCGGCACCGAGCCGATGAAGTGCACGCGTGAGGCAAGATCAAGCCGTACGGCGAGGCCCTCGAGATCACCGCGTAACGGGCCATCACCTACAAGCACCAGCGACCCGGGCACATGCGGCATCGCCCTCAACAGCACGTCAACGCCCTTGTACGGCACCAGCCGCCCCACGAACAACATAAGCGGGGTGCCATAGGTCCGCCGCAGACCCGCAGCTGCGATCTCCCCTTCAGGAGTCCGCGCGAACGGAGCCGGATCGATCCCGAACGGCACCACATGTACTCTGTCTTGCGCAGCGGCGAGAAACCGCGAGTTCCCGGCCAGCTGAGGCGAGGCGACCAGCACCGCGTCGACGTTTCGAAGGAAGCTTCGAGTGAGCGCGGCATACGGAGTCAACAGCATGCGCTTCGTCGCCGAGGATGCCACCATGTCGCTGTGATACGTACACACAGCCGGCGGTCGACGATCCGAGCGTATCGATGAGCAGAGAAAAGAGAGCTCCCCGCTCGGGAACGGATAGTGAAAGTGCCACACGTCGTGGGCCCGCGAGCGTGCCGACTCGACCAAGAACCGGTGGAGCGCGGGCGACAGGGGGTTGGACGCGACCGTGCCCCAGCCCGGCACTCGGTGCACGCACACCCCTTCATCCCACTCTTCGCTGCCGGCTCCCTCAGCTACCACGACGACCTCGACCTCGACGCCGGGCCGCTGGACTTGGGCTCGAGCCAAGTCCTGCACGTGTCGCTCGATGCCTCCGATGTGAGGCGGATACCGCTTATTTACATGCAGAACACGCATAATTCCTCCTGTTTCTCGCGATTCAGCGCCGACTTGGCATAGACTGTTGCATCAGACAGGTCTCTTCGCATATAGTGGCGTGGAGCAATTCTTGCACCTCGGGTAAAGAGAGTCACCATTGTCGATTGGTCCGCCCCGCAATCCAGAAGAGGGCTCCGCAGTGCAGAGGCCCTTGTTCAACAAGGCTGAAGTCGTCCTTGAGAGCCACAAACTCGACATCACCAAGGCCTGGCTTGGCCGTCTGATCTCCCAGATCGACGACCTTACCACCCTCGAGGCGTTCCCCACCCAGGAGAGCATCCGCATCTCCGTTGAGCTTATCGAGGGCATCGCGGCAGTGATGCGCGATGATCGCATGCTCCACGAGTTCCAACCCGGTGGCCGCTACTACGTGCGGGCCGCCGAACTGGGAGCCATCGGAAACGGCGGAGGCGGGGAGCTGCTCTCGCTGTCCCAAAGCCTTCTGGCGCTGGAGAGTTCTATTTGGGAGCTCCTGGTCGAAGCACTGCGGAAGGAAGACCGGGACCTCCTCGAGATGGTGGTTCGGCTGCGCCGCGCCCTCCACGGGATCACGACCGCTTCGACTGAGGCGTACTTCCTCCGGTCGAACAGCGAACTCGATCGATTGGCGCACACCGACTCCCTCACGGGTCTCTACAACAGACGCTCGCTCACGCGGGAGCTGGACCGGCACGTAGAGATGTTTAAACGCTATCATCACCCGTTCGCCCTGCTGATGCTCGACCTGGATAATCTCAAGGCGGTCAATGATACACACGGGCACCCAGCCGGAGACGCCGCCATACGCCACTTCTCCATGCTGTTGAAGATGAACGTCCGTGACGTGGACATCCCCTGCCGCTACGGAGGCGACGAGTTCGTGGTGTTGATGCCTGAGACAGACAAGACGATGGTGGAGACAGTGGGGAGGCGCATAGCCGAATCACTCCAAAAGACGAAGCTGAAAGCAGGCAACGTCCTCATCTCTCTGCGCGTCAGCATGGGCTGCTCCGCGTGCCCCGAAGACGCTCAGGAGGCCGAAGAGTTGCTGCAGGTCGCCGATGCCACTCTCTACCAGGCGAAGGAGTACCGCGCCGCCGGTGTTTCTCAATCGGGGAACCACTAGTACTTCTCGCGCACGGGATCCGCGATGGCGCACGCAGCACGCTATTCGAGGGCGCAAGAAATGCGGGGGGCGGTCGGGACATCTACGTCCCGACCGCCCCCCATTCGTTCCTGAGACCACTAGCTGATCCGTTGATCA
Source organism: uncultured Gaiellales bacterium (assembly GCA_964504825.1). GTDB lineage: Bacteria > Actinomycetota > Thermoleophilia > RBG-16-64-13 > RBG-16-64-13 > JAJZQZ01. Next base: position 10,517 of record CAZDGO010000002.1, on the reverse strand, counting down.
GCTAGTCGGCTTCAGCTTCATGTCGAGCTCACCCGTTATGTGGCAATGCGCACATGTCAGCGGGCTGTGGCACGTGAAGCAGGCGTCGGTGCCCGCACTCTTCGTGATAGGCGGATGCTGCGTCTTCCAACCCGTGCCGTCGTTCTTGTAGCCCTTGTGGTGGCAGTCGTTGCACAGCCACTTGTCAGGGTGGCACGTGGCGCAGGCGGCTTCTCCCACCTTGCTTACCGTTTGCGGATGCACCTTCGTCCAATCGGACGCGTGAGGCATCGGCGTCTTGTGGCAGGACAGGCAGAACGAGTCCGCATGGCACATCTGACAGTACGTGACGTCCTGTTTGGCGAGTTCGTCGTGTTTGGCCGAAACCGTCTTGACCCCGGTGGTGTTGGCCGCCGGTATCCAGCCTGCAGTGGAGTGACTCGCGGGCACCAGCGGGAAGTCCGCCGGGTGACAGGCGGAACACGCGCCCGGTGCTACCGCGCCGGCCTCCTGACTATGGCAGGCGAAGCATTTCTGCATCGTCGGCTTCACGATCTTGTCAGGCTTGTGCGTGGGCACCAAGTGACAGTCTTCGCACTTGAAGCCTTTGTTCAAATGCACTGCGTGGCTGAACTTGTTCGTCAACACCTTCTGGCCTTGGCGTGCCAAGAAGGCATTGAAGTTGGAGTGACAGTCCGTGCAGATCTTGAACTGCTCCGATACCGGCGCTACCGACTCAGGGGGCGCAGTGGTCACGGCACTCCCAGGGGTCGTAGTGCCGGTGCTCCCCGTGCCCGCGGTGGTCGTGGTCCCGCCGCTGAAGGCGGTCGTAGTCGTCTCTCCGGTCCCGGTCGTATCGGAGGCGGAAGTTGTAGTAGACTCACCGGCCGATTGACAGCCGCCCAGAGCCAGCACTCCAACAACCAGGATCGCCGCCACGAACAGGAGAATCGCCGCTCTCTCCTTATGTATGATCATAGAATCACCTCCTTCCGTCTCCATATAGCTATGGTCATGATCGGTGCTCATTCTCCACTATCAGGCAGGGGGGCGCAAGCGCTCTCCGCACAAGCCCGACGCGCCGGCCACGACGCGCCCCCGGCAGATCCAGACTCACATGGTGAACCCGATCCCCTTCTGGGCGTGACAACTCGTGCAGAAGTCCTGTTTGTGGCAGGCAAGACATGTGCCGACTCCTCGCGTGCCGACGACCTGAGCGTGCTGCGCGCCCGCCCACTGCGACGTGGGAGAGAACCCGGCGTGATGGCACTGATTGCAGAACTCCTCGCCCCGGCTGTGACACAGGACGCACGCCGTCTTGTTCGCTCTGGCGATATCTCCGTGACCCGAGTACCAATATGCCGGGTGCGGCATCTCGACGCCGTGACACCTGATGCAGAAGGTCTTGTCGGCGGACTGATGGCACTTGACGCACACCTCGGATTGCCCGAGCGCGATGCCACCGTGCTGTAGGCGCCATGACCCCGGGTGCGGCATCTCGACGCCGTGACACTTCTCGCACCACACCTTCACGTCGTGGCATTTCGCACAGGTCTTACGGGTCTTCGCGTCGGGTTCGAGGTGCACCGCCGGCTCGCCTAGACCGGGTGCGATCTCCTCGAGTTTTCGATGGCAGTTCTTGCACTCGTGGGGAGCCGTCTCGCCCTCATGACATGAGAGGCACGTGGTCATCATGGGTGCGGGGGCATCGAAGTGCCCAAGGGGACGCGTGTGGCACGTGGAACACAGAACCTTGTTGTCGATGTGCGTCTTGTGCGAGAACACGAGGTCGCCGCTCGGATCGGGCCTGGCCAGGTAGTCAGGGTGGCACGTTTCGCACGTGCGAAATGGCTCTCCCGACACCTGCGTCGGCGCGCCCTGCACCGAACCCATGCCCCACGGGCCAATGGATAGCTGGTCCGAAGAACCCCCGACCGAAAGGCCCGTGGTGGCGGAAGCAACCCCACCTTCCTCAGCGTGCAAGACCGACACCATCGCGAACGCAAGCGCCGCCACGATCACGAGGGTCAAGACCCCGAGTCCCACGAGCAGAGCGACACGATGGCGCCTCACTGTCCACCGCCTTTCCCGTGGGTCCGGTGGATCTGATGGCACACGTCGCAGTCCTTCTCGACGTGACACAGGCTGCACTCGCCGGGCTTCTCTTTGGCGACGGCCGGGTGGGCCGTGCCCCAGTCTGCCGGGTGCGGCATGGGCATGCCGTGACAACTCGTACAGAGGTCGGGTTTATGACAGTTCACACAAGCAATGGAACCTTTTGCCACCACTTCAAAACCGTGCGTTGTCGTCCACTCTTTCGGGTGTGGCATCTCCACCGGGTGGCACGTCAGGCAGAACGACTTCTCGTGGCACCGAGAGCACACCTGCAACTGAGGAGAGGCGATCTTGCCATGCTTCTGCGTCCATTGCGCCGGATGGGGCATCTGCAGGCCGTGACACTCCTGGCAATGCAGGTAGACGTTGTGACAGCGGACGCACACGTCGCTGCCCTTCTCCACGACCTGCTTCCCGTGCGCCGTACTGAAGTCATCGGGGTGAGGCATGGCTATGCCATGGCAGTCGTCGCAGACCTGCCGGGGCGGTGTCGGCATCCCTCCGTGACCCACCGTCTGGTGACAGGTGGAGCACGAGATGCGCTGCCGAAGGTGCCGGTCGTGAGAGAACTGCTTGCGGTCCTCGCCCTTGGTCGTGGTGGAGAAATCGGCGTGGCACGACAGACACGCATCGTTGGAGATAGGGATGGCGGTCTTCCCGATGGTCGTGGTCGTCGAGGCGACGCCCCCGCTATCCGAGCCGCCGCAGCCCGCCAGCAGCAGGGCGATGAGGATCAGGCCCGGCCCGACCACCTTCCAACGGCGAGCAGCGCCCCGACATCGGTGCACGATGTGCTCTCCTTCCCTCGAGTCGTGACGTCTGTCACCCCCCAAGAGTCCCCCGTTCCTTGCCCAGCTGGACGTGACATTTCGAGCAGAATGACTCAGGCTCCGTGTGGCACTTGAAGCACGGCTCCGCGCCCGCCTTGACGACGACCTGCTTGTGCTGAGTCTGCCAATTCGTCAGCTTGGGGAAGTCGGAATGGTGGCAGTCGTTGCAGTAGTTCACGGTCTCGTGGCACTGGATGCACGCGCTCTTCTTCGCCACCGCCTCGGCGCCATGACCACCGGGCATCCACCCAGCCGGATGAGGCATCTGCACCTTGTGGCAACTGTCGCAGAAAGCTCCTTCGTGACACATCTTGCAATACAGCCGCCGCTGTGTCGCCATACGAGCGTGGCGGGCCAGCCCCGGGCCCTTCTGCGTGAGCCACGTCGCCTGTTCGTGGTCGGCCGTCGTCTTCGCGATATCGGGAGTGTGGCAGGTGCTACAGGCGGTGGGCGCTAGAACACCTTGATTGCCGTGCACCGTGCCGTGGCATTCGAAACAGGTCTCAACGGGCACGTGAAGGATCTTGCCCGGCTTGTGCGGGAACTCCTTGTGACAGGCGGAGCAGCGGATGCCTTTGGCGAAGTGCGCGGAGTGCTTGAATACGAGCTTCCGTTTGGTGCGCCAGTCGAGTTCGCTATCCAAAGAATCATGGCAGTTGGCGCAGAGGGAGATGAACGAACCCGGGTTGTCAGGCGAGGGAGCCGAACCGTTGGCGGCCGGAGAGGCTCCTGTTCCGGTGGCAGCAGCCTCTTCCGCTTGGTTCTCGGCGGTGATGGCCTGTGCAAGACTCTGGGTGACCGGGGGCTCAACGCTCGTCCCGCAACCCCCGATGCCTAGCGCCAGCACGGCCACGAGCACCGCGACCAGGCCGGCAACCATTGCGGCTAGACGACCCGCCGCCGCACGATGAGGTGCACGGTCCACAGCGTTACTCGGGCTTGATCTTGCCCTCGCGGACAAGACGGTCGTACCAGGCGGCCTTATCGTGCTTCAGGTGCTCGATCGGGACGCGTCCCGTAAAGATCACCGGATCCATCGGGAACACATTCATGCGCAGATGCGAGTTGTACAGGTGCACGAACAGAATCCAGCCGATGGCGAGAATGGCCTCATCACCATGGATGATGCGGGCCACGTTGAGGAAGATGCCCGACACCAGCTGACCGGTGACCGTGGGGAACCACAGCGCGAACCCCGAGGTGCCGATCATTGCGATCCCCCAGAAGACAGCGAACCAGTCGAACTTCTCCCAAAATGAGAACCGCTCGAACCGAGGCCTGTCGCCCCGGTCGAAGAACCACTTGACCATGCCGATGAGGTCCACAAGGTCCTTCTTGCGGAAGAAGATGGAGTCGGGGCCGAATATGCGTGCCTTCTTGATAAGGACGTAGTAGGCCAGGTAGAGGGCGTGAATCACGAAGTCGGCCACCATGAAGGCGGCCATGACCCGGTGCACGATGCCGGCGTTGTGCACCCCACCCCAAAAACTCATCATCGACTGGGCCCAGAAGTCGTAGCTGTACTTCAATGGCGGGCCCGTGACCGTGCAGCCGATGAACGTGGTCATCATCACGAAGTGGCTGATACGGTGGTAGACGTTGAAGCGAACATAGTACTCACTGCCGGCGGCCATCTACGCTTTCCCCCCGCGGTCCTCGTGTTCGTCATCGGTCTTTACCATGCCGCCCGACGGTCGCTCGTCCGGGCCGCCGCGGTTCTCCTCACGCGTCCGGGCGCTCTCCTCTTCCAGGGCACGGATGAACCCGAAGAGACGGCCGAAGCCTCGGCCCGCCACCCCCAAGATGGTGCGGGTCTCCTTCTGGAGGTGCACCGTCGTATACGCGATGCCGGTGACAAGCACGACGATCAACAGGGTCGAAAAGAAGAGATAGACGGCGCGCACCACCCAATAAGCGTTCTCAAATCCGGGGTCTAGGTGCATCTGGAAGTAGGTGAAACCGGCGGTCGCTCCAGGGTGACATTGCCGGCATTGTTTGACTGTCGGCTCGTCCCCCGACTTCAACGCGAGGTTGTCGTGGAACCCATGGCAGTCGAAGCACGTGGCCGCTCGGGCGTAGCCCAAGGAGAGGGCCTTGAAGTGGAACTCATGGCTGGCCTTCTCGAACTTGTCTTTGTGGCAACGCCCGCACGAGTCACGGGCCATACTCATCTTGAAATCGGCGGTCTCATTCCCCAGACGTACCCTGCGTATCTGGTGCGATCCGTGGCACGAGATGCAGATGGGTGCGGCCTGCTCTTGGTAATAGAGCTTAGCGTGGCTCGAAGTCTGATAGGCGGCGAAGGCATCAGGATGACAGGTCTCACACGCCTCGATGGCTATTTCCTTGTAGTCTTTAGTGGGATCCTGTTGGTGCGCGGGGATGGTGTTCACGAACCCCCTGTGACAGCTCGAGCAGGACAGTTTGGCGTGCACCGATTTCGCGAACTTCGCCGAATCGACGTAGAGAGAGGTCGGCTCACCTTCGGCGGGCGTCGGGTTTGTAAAGTCGGGATCGCTGTGACAGATCAGACAGCCTTCGGGGTCGGCCGCCAATGCCGGAGCGGCAAGAGCGAACAGCGCCACGAGGGCGCCGAGCAGCACTATCACGACAACGACCTTCGCGCGTCTCCATCGTCTCATCATGAGTTCCGTTCCGCCTCCACACATCGTCTCACGCCGCACAAGACCAGGCTTTCGCTCTACTTGAAGAACAGCGGCCACAGTATCAACAGCAGGGTGTACAAGGCCACCAGGAACGCGAACACGGTCACGATCGCGGTGACCCAGCCGAACAAGCGCCGCCTCGCGTCCGAAGGGGCGGGCCGTACGACTTGATCGAGGGTGCCGGCCCTCAACCGGTTCTGATACTCCAACGGCCGCTCGTGGATATAGTGCTCCACCGGCAGGTAGCCCGAGAAGATCACTTGGTCGGCCGGGAAAGACTCTGGCCGGCCGTGAGCCGAGAAGAAGTGGACGAAGATGAAGATGACGCCGGTGGCAAGGAACGCCTCGTTCGAGTGCAGCACGAGCGCCAGGTTCAATGCTACGCCGGGTAGAACGCGCGTGGTCGCCTCGGGGAACCACATCATCAGCCCCGACCCCCCGATGAGCACCGTACCGGCGAAGAGGGCCCAGAAGTCGAACTTCTCCCAGTAGGTGAAGCGGCTCAACTGCGGTTTCGGCCCCTTGCCCAGGAACCAGCGGAACATGCCCTTCATGTCCTGCCAGTCTTTCTTGCCCGGCACGATGGAATCCTCATGGAAGATGGGGCCTTTGCGCGCAACCACATAGTAGAACATGTAGGAGCCCTCGAGGATGAAATACAGGACATTGACCACGGCGAAAAATCGGTGCAGGAACCCGGCCGCAGCGACGCCGCCCAGAAGGTCCATCGCCACCTGTGACCAGTGACTGGTCTTGAACTTCAGGGGCAGACCGGTCATGACCAGGCCGAAGAAGCTGAGCATCACCAGATAGTGATTGAACCGGTGGAATGCGCTGAAGCGATGATAGACGAGGCGCACGCCGTCTCTGGCGTCCGTGCCTTTAGTCATCAGTGCCCGCCTCCCTTGCCGAAGTACAAGCCGTCCTTCAGGCCACGATAGATGTAGAGGAGCGTATGGATGCCCCCCAACGAGAACACGATGATGATCATTGAAAGGTAGAAAACGGCCACCAGGAAGACTATGAGCGGCGCCTTTTGGGAGGTCGGTTTGATGTGCACCAGGAAGCTTGTAAAGCCCTGCGTCGCATCGGAATGACACTGCTGACACGTTGGAAGGATGTTGACCGAGGAGAGTGTCGATTGCGGGTTGCCGACCGGCAGGATGCTGTGATCACCGTGGCAGTCAACGCACGTGGCGGCCGCTTCGCGACCCAGCGTGATGGCCTTGCCGTGATAGGTGTCGAGGAACGTCGATTCGCGGCCACCGTGGCATTTCCCGCAGACGTGCGCAATGCTCTGTTTGTACTTCAGACTCCCGACCTTCTGGATAGCATGGGTGCCGTGGCAGTCTATGCATAGCGGCGCCCCCTTCCCGTCGGTGGTGCCCCCGCGCGCCAGCTCTCCGTGGTAGCTCTGCTTGTACATCTCGAACTGATCGTCGTGGCAGTTGCGGCAGGCCTCGCCCGCCATCTGCGCGAAGAACTCCCCGTTGCTGACCATCTGGTGGGGATCGTGGCTGAAGCCCGTGTGACAGGCGTTACAGGGCAGAAGGCCGTGGGCCGAATCCTTATACGGCTTGGGTGCGATGTAGAGGTCTTTCTTCTTGCCGCCCGAGTCGACCGCGCCAAGATTCTGCTCGGCATGACAGGTCAGGCAACGGTCGGTGAGATCGGCCGCGTCCCGCTCTTCCTGCTGGCCGAGCGAAGGCACTACGGTGGTCGTAGTGACCGCCAATGCAGCCGAAGACACAAAGAGGGCAAAGACGACGCCCAGGAGCGCCCCCGTGGCGACCGATTGCACCGGGAACGTGAATTTTTTCGCTAACCACCACGCACTATTACGGGCGCCTCCCACCGATCCGTCCCTCCTCTAGTTGGCGGTCACTCCCTGCGACGCATGGCAGCGGTCGCAGAAAGCCGGCGAATGACACACCCGGCACGGTTCCCCGCCACCCTGGGCGAACTCAGAGTGCGACTGCACCCAATCTGGCGGATGCTGTACCTCGTGGCACTTCTGACAGAAGTCCTCCTGATGACACCCGAAGCATGTGTCTTTGCCGTTGGCCTCTACCTGCACTCGATGGGTGTATCGCCACGTCGCGACTTGGTGACTCGCCGGCGGCGTGCTGTGACAGTTCTCGCAGAACTCCGATCGCTCGCTGTGGCACCGGCGACAATCCTCGAGGTGCTCCCGAGCCAGTTTCCCATGGTTCTGGACGGCATCTGTGGGATGTGCCTGAGCCTTATCCGGCGGCTTGACGTGGCAGGTGGTACAGGCGTTCGGCGCTTTGGTGCCGTCGTGGCACATATAGCACACGTCCATGGGGGGTGCCCCGCCCGGGATCCCCTTGCGAGTGTGCACCACATTGAAGTGACAGTCGGTGCACGCGAGACCCTGTATCTCGATATGCTGCCGGTGGGGGATCTTGATATCGCCGCCCGTGGACACCTCGCGATCGATGTTGTGGCACTGCAGGCAGCTCGCATTGGTGGGCCGCTTCACATCCGCAGCCATCTCAGCGCCCTTGAAGAACTGGGTGTAGATCTCTTTGTAGGAGAGGACCTTGTGCTCCAGCTGCTTGAGGAAACCGGGCTCAACGTGACAGTAGATGCAGTTGACATTGCCGTGGGTCGAATCCTCCCAAAGGTCCTTGGGCTCCTGCATGACGTGGCAGTTGGCGCAGAAGCTCGGGGTCGACGTCATGGCCACCGGCAGGTAGACGGCTGCGATCCCCACGAACGCGAACGCGGCGATCATCAACAAGACGTAGCGATACCTGACGCGAACAGACCGCCCGCTCTCATCGTAGACGCGCAAGAACCGCGGCCACCTCATTGCACACCGAACCTTTCCCTCAGACGCTGCTCGTCGGTGAGCTCCTGAAACTCTCTCGGGTCGTGGCAGCCGCTCTTGGCACAGAAACTGGAGTCGCTATGGTGGCACTTGAAGCAATCGCGCTCGCGGCCTTTGGCGAAAGTGCCGTGGTCCTGCATCGCGGTGATGCCCGCGTGGCCCTCGCTGGCCGAAGGCGGCGAGGTGTGGCACGTGTCACAGGTATTGGGCGCCTTTTCCCCGTCGTGGCACATGGCGCACAAACCCATCGGGGGAACAGGAGTGCCGCCGTCTGGAGTATGAACCACGTTGAAGTGACAGTCCTTGCACTCCAGGCCCCGCATCTCGACGTGTTCACGGTGAGGGATCTTGAGGTCGCCCGAGGTGGATGCCACGCGGTTAGTCGTGTGGCAGCCCGCCTGAAGACAGTTCTCGTTCGTAGCGGAACGGATCTGCTCCGGCATCTTCGCTCGGCCCACGAAGTTGAGGTACACGTTCTGACTCACGACCATGGAGTTGACCACTCGGTTGATGAGCCCGGGTTTGACGTGGCACTTGTCGCATCCGAACTTAGAGTGCGACGAGTGTTCCCAAGACTTCACAAAGGGCCCCATGATATGGCAGTTGAAACAGAACCCAGGGGTGGTCGTGACGTAGAAGGGCACAAAAAGGACTGCACCCACAACAGCTGCCAGACCGAGCACTACCAAGATGAGATAGCGCTTCTGAATTCGGACTGCGCGTCCTTTGCGGTCATAGACCCGGAAACGCAGCGGTGCGGGCTCTTTCATGCCTTCCTTACTGTCATAGGCCGTACACTCGCTCGCTCTGCATCCAGCGCTGGATGCACAGAGCGGGATCCGTAGCCACTCTCCTCTGAATGCGGACCGGCCCAAACGGGCATCGGACAACGCACACTTTTCACAAGCGGTCAGCAGTTTGCTACTATAGCACCCGGACAGGGGCTTTCCACCCCCCATTTGTCGAAATTCGAGAGGAGACCGGACAGTGAGCGTGCGCTTCGATTTCCCCAATTTCATAGGGCTGCTCTTTATCCTCGCGGCAATCGCTCTGTGGTCGCAGGCGGCGTTCGCCTTCCTGGATGTAGAACTCAAGAACTTCCTGATCTATACCGTGTTGGGGTTCCTCATGTCCATCCTGGGCGGCTACCTTTTGAAACCGCACGCCCCGCGGTGACTCTCTTCTCCCGCGGCCGTCCGGTCTCACGCAGAACGTGACCGCTCGGCCCGATGAGCCGGGCCCAGGCACGCATATCGAGCCGAAAGCCGATCCAGCTCCCCGGCTGGATACCTCCGCGTGGCGGGTCTTCGGTCGGCGATTCCCCCGTCGGTGGAGTCTCTACTTCCGCGTCGCCGCGGCCGTCTTCCTGGTGCTTTCGCTGGGATGGTGGTTCACCCGCGACCTGACCTATGTCAGCAACGTCAAAGTCTCGGGTCTTGACGCAACCGCTCCCGCATACCGCGAGCCATTGCGAGTCATCGCCGATGATTTCGCAGCCCTGGTAAATCGTCTAGCCGATGACGGTTACGGCTGGCAGGCGGGCGGCCTCCCGGCCTTGCGGGCGGGCGGCGCGCTGTCCACGTCGGAGGCGGCCCGGTACGTCGCTGTGGGCACAGTCGAGGTAAACAAGGGAGCAGACGGTCTGCGGGCGAACACCGCGGACGACGAGCTAGCCCGCTTCTTGTCAACGCGCGGCTGGACACCGCCACCCGACGGCAAGGCACTCGAAGGCGCCTTCAAGGATAAAGGACCGTTGCGCGCCACCATCGCCCTGGATAGCCGACCCGAAGGCCGCGAGCGCGTCACGCTGAAAATCGTGGTCCGCGACGGCTCGTAGGCCATCCTAGGATCGCGGCTCGGACCCCTTCTTGCTGCCGCCGCGGGAATTGCGCTTGATCTCCTCTCGCCACGTCTGGATCATCCAGACGATCACGAAGATCAAGCAGACGTTGCCGAAGCCGACCACGGTCAACGTGTTGATGGTCTCCATATCCATGGTCAGACTCCTTGCCTGTTCTGCGTCCGCATCTCCCGCCCCCCGCTCACGCGAACCCCAAGAAACCGAGAAGGGTG
>CAZDGO010000001.1:0-32060 GCA_964504825.1 uncultured Gaiellales bacterium | reverse complement strand
GACGCGCTCGGCGGCCGGCCGGGCGTGCACTCGGCCCGCTATGCGGGCGAGGGCGCCGGTGATGACGCGAACAACCAGAAGTTGCTGGCGGATCTGGCCGGGTCTTCCGACAGGAGCGCGCGCTTCGTCTGCGCCCTCGCCCTGGTGTTGCCCGGCGGGGTGCTGGTGACGGCAGAGGGCGAACTCCCGGGCAGCATTGTTGAAGGGCCCCGGGGCGCGCGGGGGTTCGGCTACGATCCGCTGTTCCAACCGGATGGCTGGACGATCACGGTCGCCGAGATGGAAGACGGGCAGAAGGATTCCGTGTCGCATCGGGCGCGGGCGGTCGCGGCGCTGCGGGGAAGACTCGGCGATCAGGGGCAGGCGGAGTGAACGATCGGGGGCAGGCGGGGTGAAGAGAGGGGTGTTCGAGCGTCTGGTGGCGGAAGCACTCGATGGACTGCCCGAGCAGTTCCTCGCCCACATGGAGAACGTCGAGGTGGTGATAGAGGAGTGGCCGAGCGCTGTGGACCTGGCCGACGCGGGCATGGAGAAGAACGAGAGGGAGGAGCTACTGGGCCTCTACTCCGGCGTCCCCCTTACCGATCGCGACACCGGCTATGCAGGGTTTCTGCCCGATCGAATCACGCTGTTCCAGGGATCTATCCAGCGGGTAGCAGGCAGCGACCCCGAGGCTGTTCGCGATGAAGTGCGGACCACCGTGGTGCACGAGGTGGCGCACTATTTTGGGATCTCCGATGAGCGCATCGAGGAGTTGGGGTGGTGAGTCAGCGGGAGAGACGGCGGCAGAGGTCCAGCACGATCTTGCGGTCGCCGGGGCGAAGCCGACGCGCGAGTTGGCCGATCTCGCGCACCTCAGCGTCCTCTTCGGCATCGACCTCCAGGGTGAGTTGCTCGGACGCGACGAAAGGGTCTTCTTCGTCAAGAGCGGCGTGGTAGAGGAGCCGCCTCGCCGAGACCCCGAGGGCTTCGGCGATGGCCTCGACGACGTCGGTGGTGGGGTTCTTGCGTCCCTTCTCGATGTCGCCCAGATAGCTCTTGGACACGCCGGACTCGTCGGCCAAGGCCTGCAGCGTGAATTCGCGTTCCACGCGGAGGCGGCGGATGGTCGATCCTATGTAGTCTGCGAGTCTCCTGCGGGTCACACGGGGGCCCCTGCTCAATTCGGCCTTGCGGTGGCGTCGACCGATGCTGGCTGCAGTGTATGAGGTGGCATCGGAGAATGCAAACAGCCTGCTAAGGAGCGTTGATGGATCACATCCTCTATCTGGACCCATGGTCGGGAGCGTCGGGGGACATGATCCTGGCGTCGCTGGTCGACGCGGCCGGTGCCGATCTTGACGCCGAGCAGGTGCTGCGCCGAGTGGTCGCCGGTCTCGGCATCCCCGGGGTCGACGTGGTGGTGGAGTCTGCGCGCGAGGGTGGATTCGCGTGCCGGAGGGTGACGGTCCATGCGCCTTCCCCCCAACCGGCTCGCCGCCCGTCGGATCTTCTAGTGCTGCTGGACGGCGCCGATCTCTCCGTGGATGTGCGTCGCCGCGCTTCCGGGGCCCTGCGGAGGCTTGCTGAGGTGGAAGCTCGATTGCATGGGGTGAGCGTCGAGGAGGTCCACCTGCACGAACTCGGCGGTGTGGACACGCTGGTGGATGTGACCGGGTGCTTCGCGCTGCTCGATGCGCTGGATATCGGGTCGGCTTTCCACGCACCTGTCCCGCTCGGAGGTGGCTGGGTGGACACCGATCACGGACCCCTGCGCGTGCCGGCGCCGGCTACCCTCGCGCTCCTCGAAGGGCGCGAGGTGCACGGCGGCCCCGTGGAGAGCGAGCTCACGACGCCCACGGGCGCCCTTCTCTTCACCGAGACGGCCCTGCCGGTGTCGAGCATGCCCGCCATGGTGGTCGAGCGGGTGGGATACGGCGCCGGGCGGCGGGCCCTACCCGGACGGCCGAACCTCCTACGCGCGGTAGTGGGGCGGGCTGTCCCAGCCATGGGGGCGACGCAGCCGGGGGATGCGGCTGCCGGCGGAGACGCGGGAGAGAACGTCGTGGTGCTGCAGGCCGTCATCGATGACGCCACCCCCGAGCTGCTGGCCCACGCCGCCGGGCTGCTGATGGCCGCCGGGGCGGTGGACGTGTGGTCGGCTCCCATCGTGATGAAGAAGGGGCGCCTGGCCGTCGAGGTCACCGTGCTGGCGAAGCCCGCGGACGAAGCGCAGCTCGTGCAGCTTCTATTCTCTGAATCGACCACATTCGGGGTGAGGCGGGCGCCCGTGGGCCGACACGTTCTGCAACGTGACTATCTGTCGGTGACGCTGGCAGGCCGGTCCGTGACGGTCAAGGTGGGGCGCAGGGATGGTCGGGTGGTGACGGTATCGCCCGAGTATGAAGCCGCCGCGAAGGTGGCGGCTGCCTCCGGCCGGTCTCTGAAGGAGATCATGGCCGAAGCTACGGCCGTCGCACGCAGGCTATTGGCTCCGCAAGAGGTACAGAAGCGGGGTTGAATGGCATGAATCGACGGTTGAGGGGCCGCGATATGCGCGGCAGCTATTGCATTAGAGCCGGTCGTTACTATAATGGGCGGTCGAACCGTGGACCCGAGTAGAGAAGGAGACGCAGGGTGAAGAGCGACATTCAGATCGCCCAGGAGGCGACGCTGAAACCGATCATCGACGTGGCCGCCGACCTTGGGCTGGGCGCTGACGATCTCGATCTGTACGGCAAGTACAAGGCCAAGATCCATCTTGATGTGTTCGATCGGGTGAAAGACCGTCCTGACGGCAAGCTCATCCTCTGTACGGCCATCACGCCGACTCCGGCGGGCGAAGGTAAGACCACTACCAATGTCGGGCTCTCGATGGGTCTGGCCAAGATCGGCAAGAAGGTGATCACGACGCTGCGGGAGCCCTCGCTGGGCCCGTCGTTCGGCATCAAGGGCGGGGCCGCCGGCGGTGGCTATGCCCAGGTAGTGCCGATGGAGGATATCAATCTCCACTTCACTGGTGACATGCACGCCATCACCACGGCGCACAATCTTGCCTCGGCTGTGCTCGACAACCACCTGTTCCAGGGCAACGACCGCAACATCGATCCCGAGAACATCCTGTGGCCTCGGGTGGTCGACCTGAATGATCGCGCGCTGCGGAGCATCGAGGTCGGTCTCGACGGCGAAGGTGTTGCGCGGAAGAGCCGATTCGACATCACGGTGGCCTCCGAAGTGATGGCCATCCTGTGCCTCGCCTTGGATCTTGACGATCTCAGAGCTCGTCTCTCACGGATCATCTTCGGCTTCGACAAGGACGGGAACCCGGTCACAACGGCCGACCTGAAGGTGGCCGGCTCCATGGCGGTGCTGTTGAAAGACGCCCTCATGCCGAACCTCGTGCAGACCCTCGAGAACACGCCTGCCGTCCTTCACGGGGGGCCGTTCGCCAACATCGCCCACGGCTGCAACTCCGTGCAGGCCACCAAGTTGGCTCTCAAGCTGGCGGATTACTGCGTGACCGAGGCCGGTTTCGCCGCCGACCTCGGGGCCGAGAAGTTCTTCGACATCAAGTGCCGCTACGCCGGCCTGGTTCCCGACTGCGTGGTGCTGGTCGCGACCATCCGGGCTCTGAAGATGCATGGTGGGGTCGCGTTCGCCGATCTCAAGCTGGAGAACCTGCAGGCGCTCGAGTTGGGCTTGGAGAATCTGCAGAAGCATGTGGAGAATATGCACCTCTATGGCGTGCCGGTCGTCGTGGCTATAAACCGCTTCCCGGACGATACCGAGAGCGAGATCAAGCTCCTGGACGAGAAAGTCACGGCCATGGGCTCCAAGGTCGTCCTTTCGGAAGTGTGGGCCAAGGGCGGCGAGGGCGGCGTCGAATTGGCCAAGGAGATCGTGCGCATCTGCAACGAGGAGAAGCCGGACTTCAAGTTCCTCTACGAGCTCGATCAGCCCATCAAGGAAAAGATCGAGGCTATCGCCACGAAGATCTACGGAGCCGATGGGGTCGACTACACTCCCGAGGCCGAAGAGGCCATCGACCTGTACGTCAAACTGGGTTACAGCGACCTGCCCATCTGCATGGCGAAGACGCAGGCATCCCTCTCCGACGACAAGACCAAGATCGGTCGTCCGCGCGACTGGCGCCTCACTGTCCGCGAGGTTCGCCTGTCGGCCGGGTCAGGCTTCATAGTGCCTGTCTGTGGTAAGATGATGACCATGCCTGGCCTCCCCAAGGTCCCCGCGGCCGAGGCCATCGACTTGGTCGACGGGAAGATCGTCGGCCTGTTCTAGGAGCTGCGAATCTCCCTCTTACATTCAGATGGCTGACGCATGACGACGCGGTACACCCTTACCTTTCAACCTGGTGATATCGAGGTGCCTGCTGTGCCGCGCGGGGAGTCCATTCTCCGCGGGGCGATGCAGGCCAGCATTCATATCAACGCATCCTGCGGAGGTACCGGCTCGTGCGGCAAATGCCGTGTCCAGGTGCTCTCGGGTGAGGTAGAGGCCGAGAAGCCCGCGAAGCTCGATGACGACGAGTGGGCGGCCGGGACGCGCCTGGCGTGTCAAACCTACGTTCTCTCCGATCTTGAGATCTTCGTGCCGGAGTCTTCCCGAATGGGCAACGCCCGCACGCTCGATCGCGGCGTACGGGGTGAGCGGAAAGGCCGGATCCTTTCGCCGGTCGAACTGGAGAGCCTGGTCACGGGTTGGTCGCTCGACCCCGTTGTGAGAAAGCTCTGCATGCAGATCACGCCACCGTCTGAAGGTGACAATCTGAACGACTTGGCCCGGTTCAAGAAGGCCCTCAAAGACCAGTTCGGTTTCGCCAGTGTCTCGGTTGACTCCATCTGGATCCGAAACATGCCCAGTGTGCTGCGCGAGAAGGACTGGGCCGTGACGGCCACCCTGGTCGATACGGCCTACGGGTTCAAGGTCATCGATGTCCAGGCAGGCGCCGAGTGCGATTGCGCCTATTCGGTCGTGCTCGATATCGGCACCACGACGGTCTGGGGGCAGCTGCTAGACCTCAACCGCGGCGTGACCCTCGCTCAGGCTTCGGACTACAACCACCAGGTGAGCTTCGGCGAGGATGTCATCACCCGCATCGTGCAATCGCAGAAGCCCGGCGGCCGAGAGCGCCTGCAGCAGGCGATCGTCGACACGATCAACGGCATCGTCGACGAGCTGGTGGAGAAGACCGGGATCGATCGCGAGATGATCACCCACATGACGGCGGCGGGGAACACGACCATGACCTGCCTCTTGCTGGGCATCGAGGCGAAATACCTGCGTATGGCGCCGTACGTGCCGCCGGCCGACTTCATCCCGCCGGTGCGCGCGGTCAACTTGGGCGACGGCATCAGGGTGGGCCGTCACGTGCACGTCTACACGTTCCCGAGCGTGTCCAGCTACGTCGGTGGCGACATCGTCTCCGGGATCCTGGGCTCCGGCGTGTTCGAGACCGAGAAGATCACGCTGTACATCGACATCGGCACGAATGGCGAAGTCGTGATCGGCAACAAGGAATGGCTCATCGCGACGTCGTGTTCCGCGGGGCCGGCCTTCGAAGGCGGGGGCATCAGGCACGGCATGAGGGCTACCGACGGCGCCATCGAGACCGTGGAGATCGATCCCGTCACGTATGAGCCCACCATTTTGACGATCGGTAATCTGAAGCCTATCGGCATCTGCGGCTCGGGCGTCATCGACGTGGTGGCCGAGTTGCTCAAGGCCGGGGTGATCTCGCAGAACGGCAAGTTCTTAACCGGGCTCGACACGTGGCGGGTGCGGGAGACCGAGGGGGCCAACGAGTACGTGCTGGCAGAAGCGGAGCTGTCGGGTACCGGCGATGATATCGTCATAAACGAAGCCGACATCGACAACCTGGTGAGAGCCAAGGGCGCCATCTACGCCGGTATCAAGACTCTGCTTGAGAGTGTCGCCCTCGACTGGCCGGACTTGGAGCAGATCTACGTCGCGGGTGGCTTCGGCAAGTACCTGCGCATCGAACAAGCCCAGTCTATTGGGCTGTTCCCCGAGGTGGACGTCAACAAGTTCACCTTTGTGGGCAACGGCTCGCTGCTCGGGGCCCGCCTGGTGTCGTTCTCCAAAGACATGTTGAAGGCGGCCGAACAAGTGGCTCTGACCATGACCAATATCGAGCTTTCCGATAATCAGGCGTTCATGGATCACTACATGGCCGCCATGTTCCTGCCGCACACCGACATGATCTACTTCCCCGAGATGGAACGCATACTGGCCGAAACGGCCCTGGCAGGTCGGTAGTGGGTCAGACGACCCGCACAGTGGCCGTCGCCGGCAAAGGGGGGACCGGCAAGACCACCCTCTCCGGCCTGCTGATCCGAGAGCTCCTCGCCCGAGGGCAGTCACCCATACTGGCGGTCGACGCCGACCCCAATGCCAATCTGGGTGAAGTGCTGGGTACCGCGGCCAAGATGTCCGTCGGGGCGGTCCGCGAACAGGGTTTTATGGGTGCCCGGGAGATCCCCGCGGGCTGGGATAAGCAGAGCTGGATCGACTACAAGATGCACGAAGCGTTGGCTGAGGCCGATGGCTATGATCTTCTTGTCATGGGTCGCCCGGAAGGCCCTGGGTGCTACTGCTACGCGAACAACCTGTTCCGCGAGTACATCAAGACGCTGGCTAAAGAGTATCCCTGGGTGGTCATGGACAACGAGGGCGGGCTGGAACATCTCAGCCGCCACACCACCCGAGACGTCGACGTGATGTTCATCGTCACTGACCCTACAGTCAGGGGCATGCGCACGGTGGAGCGCATCAATGGACTGATCGACGAGATGGGGTTGGTCGTCGCGGAGCGCTACGTGGTGATCAACCGCGTGCCGGTGGAGGCGGACGTGTCCGCGCTCCTCAGCTGCACTTCGGTGCCTCTCGCCGGCACTATCCCGCAGGATCCCCTCTTGTTCGAGGGTGACTTGGCGGGTCGTGACGTATTCCAGCTGTCTGACGCGGCCGAGAGCCTGGTCGCGGTGAGGGTGCTGGTCGACAAGCACGTGATGCCATAGCGGCCGCTCGTTCGGCCGGCCCTCTGGGGGCGCGTGGTAGGAACGTGGTAGGAAAGGAGAGCAGGTGACGGCTGGTTACGTGGATGGCACCATCAGGGCCTTCTTGGAGAAGCTGGCTACGTCCAGCCCCGAGCCCGGAGGCGGAAGTGTCGCGGCCATGACCGGCGCGCTGGGTGCTGGACTGGTGAGCATGGTGGCGAGCCTCACTGTGGGTAAGAATACGTACGCAGGCGTGCAGGAAGAGATCCAGTTGCTGCTGATGGCCTCCGAGCGGGTGCGCTCCGATCTGCAAGACCTGGTGCAGCGCGACACGGAGGTCTACGGCGCCGTGTCCGAAGCCATGAAGCTGCCCCGGGACACCGAACAGCAGAAAGAGGAGCGGGACGAGAAGATGCAGGCGGCGCTGAAAGAAGCGGCGAAGGTGCCATTGACCATCGCCGAGCAGTGTCTGAAGGTAGCCGAGCTCAGTCTCACCGGGGCCGACATCGGCAATACGAACGCCGTGAGCGATGCCGGAGTCGCCGTGCTGCTGGCCGACGCGGCAGCGCAGAGCGCCGCACTCAACGTCAAAATCAACATAGGTTGGATCAGCGACGAGGAGTTCAACCGGTCGGCCTGGAGCCGGGTGGAGAACATCCTGGCTGCGACCGCGGGCCTGCGCGAACGGGTGATGACCATGACGTATGAGAAACTGGGCTAGTGGGCCCGGAGTGACCCTGGCACACGAGTTCGAGAGTGGAGGAGAACGGATGGGAGCGAAGATCATAGACGGCAAAGCTATCGCCGACGAGATCCGGGTGGAGCTCACCGCGGAGCTGGACGAGCTGAAGGCTCAGGGCATCGAGCCCGGCATCGCTACACTGCTGGTGGGCGACAACTTCGGCGCAAAGATGTACCGCGGCGCTGTAGAGAAGTTCTGCGCTGAGATGGGGTTCGGCTACCGTGAAGAGACGCATCCGGCCGATGTCACCGAGGCCGACGTGATCAAGATCGTGGAGTCGCTGAACGCCGACCCCACAGTCTCGGGCATCCTGCCCCTGCGCCCGTTCCCCGATCACATCTCCGACTCGGCGGTGATCAACTCCATCAGCGTCAACAAGGACGTCGATTGCTTCCACCCCTTCAACATGGGCAAGTTGGCCCTGGGTGAACCGACCTTCCCCCCGGCGACGCCATCAGCCTGCATCGAACTGATGGAACGCTACATGAAGAGCGAAGGCATCGACCCCAAGGATGGTTTCGAGGGGGCTGAGATCTGCGTGGTGGGCCACTCGAACATCGTGGGCAAGCCGGTGAGCTTCCTGGCTCTCAACCGCAACGCGTCTACGACCACCGTGCATGTCTTCACGTCGATGAAGGGCAATCTCGAGAAGCACACCAAGGTGGCGGACTACGTCATAGTGGCCGCCGGCTTCCCCAACCTGATCAACGCCGATCAGGTCAAGGAGGGGGCAGTGGTCATCGATGTCGGGATCAACCGGGTCTTCGTGTGCCCGGCCTGTGAAGCCATTAATCGGGCAAAGAAGGATCCCTGCCGGAACTGCGGCGCCGATCTCGCGGAAGCAGCTACAAAGACCGTCGGCGACGCGAACTTCGACGATCTGCTGCCCAAGGTGAAGGCGATAACGCCGGTCCCAGGGGGCGTAGGTTCGGTCACCAACATGATGCTGGCGAAGAACACTCTGCGAGCGGCGCGTCTGCTCGCTCAAGCGTAGAGTCAGAGACCACCGACTGTTCGGAGCAGATGTCTCCGTTTCGAGAAAGGAGTGATGAATTTGGCCTTCCAGACCCCAACCGAGTCGTATAAGGGGAGCATACGCCAAGCCGATCTGGCCGGCGTTGTGGTGGGCGGTGAATCCGCTTTCCCATTCCATACGTTCGAGGGCGACATGCCCAATGACCCGAAGATCGCTTTCGAGGTCTGGGACATCGCGCCCGATGATTGGTCGCCTACCCTCAACGATGTCTACGGCGACGTATACGCCGACCCCATCGCATGGACGAAGAGAGTCGTGGGGGAGTACGGCGCCGACCTGGTGTACCTGCGCCTCAAGAGCACCGACCCCAACGGTGCCGGCAGATCGGCCGCCGGGGCCGCCGCCGGCGCAAAAGCGATAGTGGAGGCTGCCGGCGTGCCGGTGGTCGTCGTCGGCTCCGGCGATGCGGAGAACGATGCCGATGTGCTGAAGACGGCGGCAGAGGTGCTCGGTGATCACCCGGTAGCCATCGGTAATGCCGAAGAAGACAACTACCGGCCTATCGGAGCCGCGGCGATGGGCTATCGGCACTCCGTCGTAGCATTCACCCCGATGGACGTGAACCTGGCTAAGCAGCTCAACGTGCTACTCTCGCAACTGGGCGTGGACGAAGGCGCCATCCTCATGGATCCGACCACGGGTGCTCTGGGATACGGCCTCGAGTACGCCTACACCGTCTTCGAACGCGATCGCCTTGCGGCGCTCGCTCAGAACGACTCGAAGATGCAGATGCCCATCATCGCCACGGTGGGTCAGGAAGCCTGGAAGGCTAAAGAGACCAAGGTCGACGAATCCGACCTGCCCGGCACCGGCGATCGTGCCACACGGGGCCTCATGTGGGAGTCGCTGACCGCTGTCTCGCTGCTATTGGCGGGCGCGAACGTCGTCGTCCTTCGTCATCCCGAGTCCGCGGTCCTGATCCGCAAGGCTATCGCCAGCCTCAAAGGCGAGTAGAAGAAAGGAGTAACCCAGCATCATGACAGAGAAGACAAAGGGAAGCAGCTACGCGAAGTCCATCGATCCGGCGGCTCTCGAGATGCTCAAGATCGCCGAGGAGAAGGGCATCTCGACCATGTTCTCGCGTGTAGATGAGGTGTCGGCCTGTCCCATCGGGGCGGAAGGGGCGTGCTGCAAGGTCTGCTACATGGGGCCTTGCCGTTTCATCGGCAAAGACAAGGAAGAGAAGCAAGGCGTGTGCGGAGCCAGCTTGGCCACCGTCGGCGCCCGCAACTTCATCAGGTCCTGTGCCGGGGGCGCGTCGGCCCACGCCGATCACGGCCGCACCATCGCCGAGACCCTCCTCATGATCGGCAACGGCGAGGCCAAGGACTACAAGATCAAGGACCCCGAGAAACTGCGCGTAGTCGCGGGCTATCTCGAAGTCGGCGTCGAAGGCAAGGACGACATGCAGCTCGCCCGCGAAGTCGGACGAGCGGCCTTGCAAGAGTGGAACAAGGGCGATGACGGCTTCCAGCTCTACGCGAAGCGGGCGCCTAAGAAGCGCCAGGAGCTGTGGGCGAAAGAGGGCGTCACCCCCCGCGGGTTCGACCGCGAGGTGGTCGACTCGATGCACCGCACGCATGCCGGCGGCGATCAGGACGCTCACCACATCATGAACCAGTGCATCCGCATGTGTCTGGCCAGCGGTTGGGGCGGTTCTATGCTCGCCACCGATATCTCGGACATCATCTGGGGCACCCCCAAGCCGGTGACCAGTGAGGCCAACCTGGGCGTGCTCAGGGAGGACGAGGTCAACATCATCATCCACGGCCACGAGCCGGTGCTCTCCGAGCTGATCGTCGATGCGGCCCAATCGCCTGAGATGATCGAGTACGCTAAGAGCAAGGGCGCCAACGGCATCATGCTGGCCGGCATCTGCTGCACGGCCAACGAGATCTGGATGCGCCGGGGCGTGCCGCCGGCAGGCAACTCGCTGCACCAAGAGCTGGCGCTGCTCACCGGGGCAGTCGAGCTCATGGTGGTCGACATCCAGTGCGTCTTCCAGGGCCTGGTCGGTGTGGCGAAGAACTTCCACACCAAGTTGATCACCACGTCGGCGAAAGCCCGCATAGAGGGGGCCGACCACGTGGAGTTCCACGAGGACCGCGCGCTCGAGATCGCCAAGGAGATCGTCAAGATGGCGATCGACAACTATCCGAACCGCAACCGGGAAGACGTCCACATCCCCAACGTCAAGAGCCCGGTGGTGGCCGGTTTCTCGCACGAGTACATCCGCTACATGTTGGGGGGCAGGTTCCGGGGAAGCTTCCGGCCGCTCAACGACAACATCATGAACGGCAAGATCCAGGGCGCCGTCGCCATCGTGGGCTGCAACAACCCACGGGCCACGCAAGATGAGGGCATCATCAATCTGGTCAAGAACTTCATCCAGAACGACGTGCTCGTGCTGGTGACCGGATGCGCCGCCCACGCCGCGGGCAAGCACGGCTACCTCACGCCCGAGATGTTCGAGAATGCCGGCCCCGGCCTGTCGGAGGTCTGCGAGACCACCGGTATGCCGCCCGTGCTGCATGTGGGCTCCTGTGTCGATAACTCGCGCATCCTCACCATCTTGGCGGAGATCGCGGAGACGGGCGGCCTGGGCGACGACATCGACCAGATCCCGGCCGTGGGCATCTCGCCCGAGTATTACTGCGAGAAGGCTCTCGAGATCGCCACCTACTGTGTGGGCAGCGGCGCCTACGTCATCTTCGGCGGCGTCGACTCACCCTTCCGCGCCTCGGGTGTCCTGACCGACATCCACACCAAGGGCTGGGAAGAGCAATTCGGCGGCAAGCTTGAGTTCATCCCGGAATGGCAGGGGATGTTCGAGGCCGCCATGGCCCACATCCAGAAGAAACGCGAGGCTCTCGGCATCCACGAGGTCCGCGAACGCGTACTGTTCGACATGGCCGACCGTCGGGGGTAGTGCTACATGGCAACCGCAGTTCTGAAGAGAAAGCCCGAAGGCATCCGCGAGATCATCGCCGGCGGGGTGGCCCGTGGGGCCCGCGCCTACTTTGACTTGGCCACCAGCCGTCTCGAGCAGGCCTCGGCCTCTCTCGATGCCGGCCAGAAGCGTGACTTCTTTCCCAACACCGGCTATTTCCTGCCGGTCATCTACGCCATCACCGGGCACAAAGTGGAGTCTCTCGACGACATGCGTTGGGTGCTCGACGAGGCCGAGCGGCTGCTGCCGCCCGTCCCCAGTGCCAATCTGTGGCTTCCCTACCTTGGTGAGACGCTCGACGGGGGCATGGCGGCACTGTGGCTGGCCGAGATCATCGAGGCCCTCAAGTACGTGGGCGCCGGTCCGGCCCCCGTGCAGGACATCTGGCTCGGTTGCGCCGACGACATCATCATGCGCCAGCGCGGCGTAGAGTTCGTGGATGGTTCCGCACCCGGCTTCGCCGCGGTCACCGGTGCCGCCCCGGACGTAGAGACGGCAGTGGCCCTCGCCCGCGAGATGCAGGGCAAGTACCTGTACGTGTTCATGGCGGGCGGGTCCCGCGGCACGACGTTCGCGAACCAACTGTCGGAAGCCGGCGTGGAGATGAGCTGGGATACCCGTCTGGTGCCGTTCGGCCCGGAGATCTACGCTCATATCTACTCCATCGGCTTCGCTACCCGGGCGGCCATGGCGTTCGGTGGGGTGAAGCCGGGCGACTACAAGGGCACCCTCAGGTACAACAAAGACCGGGTGTTCGCCTTCGTCCTAGCCCTGGGCGAAGTCGACGATCTGAAGTATGCGGCGGCAGCGGGAGCCATCAACTACGGCTTCCCCACCATCGCCGAGACCGACATCCCCGAGATCCTGCCGACGGGTGTCACCACCTACGAACATGTGGTCTCGAATGTGCCCTTGGATCAGATCGTGGCCAAGGCCATCGAGGTGCGCGGACTGAAGATCGTCATCACCGAGGTGCCTGTGCCGGTAGCCTACGGCCCGGCCTTCGAGGGCGAGCGGATCCGCAAAGACGACCTTCATGTCGAGCTCGCCGGCCCGAAAGCGCCGGGTACGGAACTGACCGTGATCGCCGAGGACGTGGAAGACGGGAAGATCACGGTTGTCGGTCCCGACGTGAACGAGATCGAGCCGGGCACGACCATACCGTTCGGCCTGCTGATCGAGGTCTCCGGCCGTAAGATGCAGAAGGACTTCGAGCCCATCCTCGAACGTCAGCTTCACCACTTCCTGAACGAGGCTGAAGGCTTCCTGCACGTCGGCCAGCGCGACATTATCTGGGAACGCATCAGCAAGAAGGCCACAGCGGCCGGCTTCACCTTCGAACACGTCGGTAAGATCGTCCACGCCCGCTACCACGCGGACTTCGGCGGCATCGTTGACAAGGTCCAGGTGACCATCTTTACCAAGGAACCAGAAGTATCCGCGCTGGTCCAGCGTGCTCAGTCCGTGTATCACGAGCGCGATGAGCGCATCGGGTCCCTCACCGACGAATCGGTGGATATCTTCTACTCCTGCACGCTGTGTCAGAGCTTCGCTCCCGACCATGTGTGTGTGATTACACCCGAGCGTCCGGGTCTGTGTGGAGCCTACAACTGGCTCGACGGCAAGGCCGCTTTCGAGATCAACCCCACCGGTCCTAACCAGCCCATCATGAAGGGTGCGGTCGTGGACCAGCGATTGGGCGAATGGGAAGGCGTCGACGAGTTCGCGTATTCTGCCTCGCACAACGCGATCGAACGTTTCAGCGCGTACAGCATGATGGAGAACCCGATGACCTCGTGCGGTTGCTTCGAGGCCATCAGCGTGCTCCTGCCCATGTGCAATGGCGTCATGACTGTCGACCGCGATCACACCGGGATGACTCCCTGTGGGATGAAGTTCTCCACTCTGGCCGGCTCGGTAGGCGGCGGGGCGCAGACCCCGGGTTTCGTGGGGCACTCCAAGTTCTATATGGGCTCCCCAAAGTTCATCAGTGGTGACGGCGGCATCGCCCGGTTGGTGTGGATGCCCAAGAAGCTCAAAGAAGAGATGGAAGAACAGATCAAGGCGAACGCCGCTAAGCAGGGCTATACCGATTTCTACGAAAAGATCGCCACCGAGGACAACGGCACCGAGGAGGACGAGATCCTCGCCTATCTGACCGAGGTGGGTCACCCGGCGCTCGAGATGGACCCGATGTTCTAAACGGATTCGAGATGAGGGGGACCATCTGCGGGTGGTCTCCCGACGACTCGGTCCGTCTTTCCTGCGACGATTATGAGAGGAGCGACACCTTGGCTTTAAGCGGGTTGCAGATCTTCAAGCTCTTGCCGAAGACCAACTGCAAAGACTGCGGTTTCCCTACGTGCATGGCCTTCGCCATGCAACTGGCCTCCGGGAAGGCCGAACTCTCCCAGTGCCCTCACGTCTCGGCTGAGGCGGCGGCGGCACTCGGTGAGGCGGCGGCGCCTCCGGTGCGGAAGGTCACCGTGGGCGCGGGCGACATGGCCGTGGTCATCGGTGAGGAGACCGTGCTCTATCGCCACGAGAAGCGGTTCGAACATCCCCCGGGTGTGGCCGTGCTGATCGGCGACAGCGTCGACGATGCGGCCTTCCAACAGGCGCTCGACACGTTCAAGGCGCAGTCGTTCGAGCGGGTCGGCCAGATCCTGCGGGCGAAGCTCTTCGCCATCGAGTCGGCCGATGCGTCCACGTTGGCCGCGCGGGTCAAGAAAGCTTCCGACGATACCGGCGCCGGTATCGTGATCATGAGTGAGGACGCAGCCGCCCTCAAGGCCGCGGCGGAGCCGATCAAGGCCCAGAAGCCGCTGTTGTATGCCGCCACCGCGTCGAACTTCGACGCCGTGGCCGGCGTGGCCAAGGAACTGGGCGTGCCCTTCGTCATCAAGGCGCCCACCCTGGACGAGTTGGCCGAGTTGGGTGAGAAATGCGTAGCCGCCGACTATAAAGAGGTCGTTCTCGACCCCATGTCGGCCAATCTGCAGGACGCATTGCGTGATCAGACCTACATCCGCCGTGCGGCCATCAAGAAGAAGTTTCGGGCCCTCGGGTTCCCGACCATCGCCTTCCCGTGCCGCATGACCACCGACCCGATGCTCAAGATCGTCTTCGCCGGGGTGTTCGTAGCCAAGTATGCAGGCATCGTGGTCATCGATACCCTCGACCCGGCCCAGGTGCTACCGTTGCTGATCCTCTCGCAGAACATCTACACCGACCCTCAGCGGCCGATGCAGATGGATCAGGGTATCTACCCGCTGAACGAACCTACCGCGGATAGCCCGCTTCTGATCACCACGAACTTCTCGCTCACCTACTTCACCGTGGCCGGTGAGATCGAGGCGAGCAAGGTCCCGACCTGGCTGCTCGTGATGGACACGGAGGGTCAATCAGTGCTGACCTCCTGGGCGGCCGGCAAGTTCGTGGCCGACGCCATCGCCGCGTTCGTCAAGAAGAGCGGCATCGAGGAGAAGGTCGGCCACAGGAAGATCATCATCCCCGGGTACGTGGCTCAGATCAGCGGCGAGCTGGAAGAGGAGCTCGGCGACTGGGAAGTCGTGGTCGGCGTGCGTGAAGCGGCCGACGTGCCGCGCTACCTGCGGGGACTCAACTAGCAGAACGGAGGTTCGTCGACTTGATCATCAGTAAGCAGAAGCCTTTCGAGGAGATCCTCGAGAGTCTCACAGGGAACACGAACGTCTACATCGTCGGTTGCGGCGAGTGCGCCACCATGACGCAGAGCGGCGGAGAGATAGAAGTCGCCGACATGAAGACCCGCCTCGAAGAGGCCGGTAAGACGGTCGTGGCCACAGATGTCGCTCACTCGACATGCCAGGAGCTCGACATCAAGCGCATCTTTCGGCAGAACAAAGAGGCGGCCACCGCGGCCGACGCCTTCCTGGTGCTGTCGTGTGGTGCGGGCACGCAGTCGGTGCGTGAGGCCACGACCAAACATGTGAGCCCGGGCGCGAACTCGCTGTTCGTGGGCAACGTCAAGCGTCAGATGGTCTTCGAAGAGAAATGCTCGCTGTGCGGCGAGTGCATCATCGACGAGTACGGGGCCATCTGCCCGGTCACTCGGTGCGCCAAGGGCATTCTCAACGGACCGTGTGGCGGCACGAACAACGGCAAATGCGAAGTGGATTCTGAGAAGGATTGCGCCTGGGTGCTGATCTACAACCAGCTGAAATCCGAGGACAAGCTGAACACGTTCATGAAGATCCACACCCCGAAGCGCTGGAACGCTGTGGAGCGCCCGGGTAGGCTGGACGGCCGAGTGGCCGGGGAAGAGAAAGGGGCGGCGTAGGTATGGGCAAGTATCGCGAGGCCTGCGAGAGCGGGAAGTTCGTCGTCTCGGGTGAGATCGGGCCGCCGAAAGGCACGAACGTCGACACTATGTTGCACCATATCGACCTCCTCAAGGACCTGGTCGATGGGCTCAACGTCACCGACAACCAGAGCGCGGTCATGCGCCTTGGGTCGATGGCTGTGTCTCATGAGATCGTCTCCAAGGGCGGCGACGCCATCTTCCAGATGACGTGCCGGGACCGCAACCGTCTGGCGCTGGAGAACGATCTGCTCTCCGCCCATTTCCTCGGCATCCGTAACGTGCTCTGCCTTACGGGCGACCACGTGAGCGTGGGCGATCATAAAGAGGCCAAAGAGGTCTACGATTTCGAGTCGGTGCAGCTCATACAGTGCGTGAAGCGCATGAACGAGGGCTACGATTGGGCCGGCAACGAGCTCGCGGGAGCCACTGATTTCTACATCGGCGCTGTGGTGACCCCGGAGTCCGACCCCATCGAGCCGCAGAAGCTCAAGTACGAGAAGAAGATCGCTGCCGGCGCACAGTTCTTCCAGACACAGGCCGTGTACGACATGGACAACTTCCAGCGCTTCGCCGAGTATTCGCGGGGCATCACGGAAGGCAAAGACGTCAAGCTGATGGCCGGTCTGGTCGTGCTCACCAGCCTGGGCATGGCCAAGTACATGAACAAGTTCGTGCCCGGCGTGTTCGTTCCCGACATCCTCCTGGAAGAGATGGCGTCTGTTCCCAAGGAGGACGCCGTCAAGAAAGGCATGGAGATCTGCGCCCGTCACATCCGTTTCTGCATGGACAACAAAGTGTGCGACGGGGTGCACGTGATGGCCATCGGCAAGGAAGAGATCGTGCCCGACATCCTCAAGATGGCGGGATTGCTGTAGCACCAAGCGGTTGATGGAGGCGGGACCGGAGCGGTCCCGCCCGTAGAATAATAGAGGAAGGGAGAACGGCAGTGGCCGATGCTGTGAGGATAGTCATCATCGGGGGCGGCCCCGGAGGGTACGTCGCGGGCATCCGCGCGGCCCAGCGCGGGGCGGACGTGACCGTGGTCGAGAAGGATCTGTTGGGCGGCACGTGCCTGAACCGGGGATGCATCCCCTCCAAGGCTCTGCTGGGTAGCGTCGAGGCGCTGCACAAGGCCCGTTCCGGTGCCGAGTTCGGATTCGTCACTGCCGGCGACATCAAACCTGACTTCGCCCGCATGATGGAGCGCAAGAGCAGCATCTCCAAGCTGCTGCGAGACGGCATCCATGCCCTCTTCAAGAAGAACAAAGTGAAGCTCGTTGCGGGGGATGGCCGTATCACCGGCGCCGGAACTGTCCAGGTCGAGACGGCTGACGGCACGGTGACCCTCGAGGCCGACAAGATCATTATCGCCACTGGATCCGAGCCGGCCCGACTGCCCTTCTTCGATTTTGACCAGCCCACGGTTTTGACGTCTACAAGTGCGCTCGAACTGGCCTCCATCCCCGAGACCCTGTTGATCATTGGGGCCGGGGTTATCGGCTGCGAGTTCGCCTCGGTGTTCTCGGAACTGGGCGCCAAGATCACCATGGTCGAGATGATGCCTCAGATGCTACCCCTGGAGGACACGCGGCTGGCCAAGCAGTTCCAGCAGATCTTCAAGAAGAAGGGTATCGAGGTGCTGCTGAAGACCAAGGTCGACGGCATCGCGGAGTACGGCGCCAACCACATCACCGCCAACATCGAGGGCGGCAGGCAGATCACGGCCGAGAAGATGCTGGTGTCGATCGGTCGGCAGCCGAATTCTAAGGGCATCGGCCTGGAGGCGGTGGGCGTCGAGACCGACGGCCGCGGTTACATCGTGGTGAACGACAAGCTAGAGACCAGTGCGCCGAACGTCTATGCTATCGGTGACGTCAACGGTGGCATCCTGCTCGCTCACGTGGCCTCGTATGAAGGTCTCGTGGCTGTGGAGAATTGCCTGGGCGGCGACCAGAAGCGCGAGCTAAAGGTGGTGCCCAGCTGCATCTACACTCTGCCCGAGATCGCCAGCATCGGCCTGACGGAAGATCAGGCCAGGGACGAGGGCTTCGAACCCATCACCGGCACGTTCCGCCTCGGAGCGGCCGGCAAGGCACTGGCGATCGGTGAGGCCGTCGGCTACATCCAGATCGTGGCCGACCGCAACACAGACAAGGTGCTGGGAGCGAACATGATGGGCCCCCACGTCACCGACCTTATCCACGAGATCGCCGTGGCCATCAAGAACGACCTCACGGTAAGGCAGATCGGCGACACCATCCACGCCCACCCCACCATCGGGGAGGCCCTGATGGAAGCCGCGCACGACGTGCACGGCGAATCGGTGCACGTAGCCAGCTGAGCAGGATGCGGAGGGCGGAGGCGCGGGCCTAAGCGGCAACGATATGAGTGAACGCAGCGAGACAGTCTGTCCAGTAGTCGATGGGCCCGGTCGGAAGCCAGATTGGCTGAAAAAACGGCTCCCACGGGCGCGGGCCGTGCATGAGGTGGAGAGTCTGCTGCGCGACCGCCATCTGCACACCGTGTGCGAGAGTGCCCGCTGCCCCAACAAGGGTGAGTGCTTCGAGCGGGGCACGGCCACGTTTCTTATCTTGGGCGGCGTGTGCACGAGGGATTGCCGGTTCTGCAGCGTGGAAGGAGGTCGGCCGGAGCCGCTGGATGCGGACGAGCCGGCCCACGTCGCGGACGCCGTGGCCCTCATGGGGTTGCGGCATGTCGTCATCACATCGGTGACCCGCGACGACCTGCCGGACGGGGGAGCGGCCCATTTCGCCGCGACCGTCCGCGCCGTGCGCGGGCGCGTGCCGGAGGCCACGGTGGAGGTGCTGGTGCCGGACTTCGGTGGGTCGGAAGCGTTTCTCGATGTGGTCATCGGAGCTACGCCTGAGGTCTTCAACCACAATGTCGAGACGGTAGCGCGTCTCTATCCGACGGTGCGGCCGCAGGCGGATCTGGTCCGCTCTCTCGAGGTGCTGCGCTACGCGGCCGAGCGGGGAGAGGGTCTGGTCAAGACGGGGTTCATGGTCGGCTTGGGTGAGACGGGGGAGGAAGTGCGCGCCCTACTCGAGGCGGTGTGCGGCGCCGGGGTCGACGTAGTGACTGTGGGTCAGTATCTGCGACCCACGAAGCAGCACCTGCCGGTGGTGGAGTACGTACCGCCGGCGGTCTTTACAGAGTATGCGCGTATGGGGGAGTTGCTGGGCCTCTATGTGGAGGCCGCACCTTTCGTGCGCAGCTCATACCGGGCGGAGGAGACTCTCCGCTTGGGTCGAGCAGGGTCATCGGGTCGGGTAACGAAGGAGGACGAGTGCTCGTAATCGCGGAGAACATCAACGTCATGGTCAACCGCATCGGGAATGCCATGAAGGAGCGGGATAAGGCCCCCATCCAGGATCTGGCGCGCAAGTTGGTCGAGTCGGGCGCTGACGTCATCGACATCAACCTAGGGCCGGCCCGCAAGGACGGCGACAAGATGATGGAGTTCGTCGTCGAGACGGTCGCCGAGATAACGAAACTACAGTTCTGCCTGGACACGACGAACCACGTGGCTATGGAAGCCGGCATCGTGAAGTGCCTGGAGCTGGGCCTGCCCAATCCAATAGTGAACTCGTTCTCGGCTCAGCCCGACAAGATGGCGAACATCCTCCCGTTGGCGGCTAAGTACAACTGCGAGATCATCGGCCTTACCATGGGGCAGGCCATCCCCATCGACGCGAACGAGAGAGTCGCCCTCGCGTACGAGCTGGTCGTGGCAGCCAACGACCAAGGTATTCCCAACGAGAGGATCTTCATCGACCCGATCATCCTGCCCGTCGGGGTAGACGTGGGTCAGCTGCACGCGGTCGCCGTGCAGGACGTTCTGAAGATGCTCCCTGAGATGTTCGACCCCATGGTCAAGACGACCTGCGGGCTGTCGAACATATCCAACGGGGCGCCGGATGAACTCCGCCCGGCCATCAACAACGTATTTGTGGCCATGCTGTCTGCCGCGGGCATGACGTCTGCCATCGTCGATGCTCTCGACAAAGAGATGATGCGGTCGATCAGGCTGATCAAAGCCCTCACCAACCAGTCTCTGTATTCGGTATCCGACGCGGAGCTCAAATAGGCCTAGTAATCGTGGAGGTTCGCCCATGAGCATCGGCCAGAGCGCCGCCAGCGCTATTGCCGAAGAGGGATTCGATGCAGCTCCCCTCGAGGAGCTACTCGTCAAGTACCAGGGGCAGAAGGGAACGCTGATCCCGCTGTTGCAGGGCACGCAGGCGGTGTACGGTTTCGTACCGCGCGAGGCGATGACCCGCATAGCGGAGGCTCTCAGAGAGCCTCTCAGCCAGGTCTATGGGGTCGCCACCTTCTATGCGCAGTTTCGACTTGTGCCACGAGGCAGGAACGTCGTGCGCATCTGCCACGGCACGGCCTGTCATGTGTCGGGTGCTCCTCTGGTCTCGCAAGAAGTGGAGCGCCATATGGGCATCCGCGACGGGGAGAACACGGAGGACATGTTTTTCACCCTAGAGAGCGTGGCGTGCCTCGGCGCCTGTGGCATGGCTCCGGTTATGATGATCAACGATCGCACCTACGGCAAACTGACCCCCGACAAGGCGGTCGCCGCGGTGAAGGTGTTCCGGTCGAAAACTGAGGGTGGCGGGCAGAATGGCGGCGACCCCGTCGCGTCGCCCGACGCCGACGCGACGCCGACGACCGAGGAGGAGGCGTAGATGGGTGTGGCTGAGACCATACGCCGGCCTGCAGCGGGGCGTCCGCGTCGCGGCACGCCCGATGTGGAGATCGGCATCTGCATGGGCACCGGCGGGATCGCTGCCGGCGGGGACGATGTCTTCGCGGCATTTCAGCAGGGACTCAAGGCGAGCGGGGTCTACGGCGTAGTCAAGCCGCGCGAAGACGCCTGTGAGGGCGGCTGTGCCTCCATCACCGGCACAGGTTGCCGCGGGATGTGCGCCATGGACGTGCTGGTCGACGTTACCACCCACACAGGCGGACAGCAGCGGACCGTGACCTACGGCACCGTCACCCCGGCCATGGTGGAGAAGATCGTCGCCGACCACATCGTGGGTGGCGAGCCGGTCCACAAGTGGATCGTACTCTCGGACGAGGAGCCCACTTCTCACAACGAGTTCTATCAGTACCAGGATCGGTTGGTGTTGCGCGACTGCGGCCGGATCGATCCCGAAGACATCGACGACTATCTTGACGAGGGCGGCTACCAGGCCCTCTACAAGGTGTTGACCGAGATGAGCCCGGTCCAGGTGCAGGAGGAGATCCTGGCCTCGGGCCTGCGCGGACGCGGTGGCGCCGGTTTCCCGACAGGCCTGAAGTGGAAGTTCGCCGCGGAGGCCTCGTCACCCGACGGGCAGAAGTACTTCATCTGCAACGGAGACGAAGGCGATCCGGGCGCGTTCATGGATCGCTCGGTGCTCGAGGGTGACCCCCATACCGTCTTCGAGGGCATGGCTATCGGCAGCTATTGCATCGGAGCTTCAGAGGGCTACGTCTACGTGCGGGCCGAGTACCCTCTGGCCATCAAGCGACTGAAGATCGCGTTGATTCAGGCCGAGGAGCGCGGATTGCTCGGCGACAACATCATGGGTAGCGACTTCTCCTTCCACCTCAAGATCAAGGAAGGGGCCGGGGCGTTCGTCTGCGGCGAGGAGACCGCTCTGATGCAGTCCATCGAGGGCAAGCGGGGCATGCCGCGCCTGCGGCCCCCGTTTCCGGCGGTGTCGGGGCTTTGGGCCCGGCCCACGAACATCAACAACGTCGAGACCCTCGCCTGCGTGCCCTGGATCATCACTCACGGCGCGGCCGCCTTCGCGGGGCGCGGCTTCGAGGAGTCCAAAGGCACGAAGGTCTTTGCGCTCACCGGCAAGGTGAAGCGGTCCGGGTTGGCCGAAGTCCCCATGGGGCTTACGTTGCGCGACGTGATCTTCAAGATCGGCGGCGGGATCAAGAACGACAAGCCCTTCAAGGCCGTGCAGATGGGCGGACCATCGGGCGGGTGCCTGCCGGAGTCGTTGCTCGACACGAAGGTGGACTACGAGGAACTGAACCGCACCGGGGCCATCGTGGGGTCGGGCGGGATGGTGGTGCTCGATGCCGACAACTGCATCGTCGACACCGCGCTCTACTTCTTGAAGTTCACCCAAGCGGAGAGTTGCGGAAAATGCGTCCCATGTCGCGTCGGTACTATGCGCATGCTTGAGATCCTCGCGCGCATCTGCGAAGGCCAGGGCGTGCCTGAGGATATCCCCTTGCTCGAGGAGTTGGCCGCGAATGTCAAAGCGGGCTCCCTATGCGCTCTGGGCGGCACGGCGCCGAACCCCGTGCTGACCTCGCTCAAGTACTTCTTAGAGGAGTTCGAGGAGCATATCCACGACAAGAAGTGTCGGGCCGGAGCGTGCGCGGCGCTGACCACCTATTGGATCGACGCCGAGGCCTGCACCGGATGTCGCGCCTGTGCGCGCGCCTGCCCGGTCAACGCTATCACCGGCGAAAAGAAGGAAGTGCACGTTATCGACCCGGACCTCTGCATCCGATGCGGGGCGTGCTACGAGAAGTGCAGGTTCGACGCCGTGAGGAGGCAGTAAATGGCCGTGGCGCATGAGACGGGGGAGAAGACCCTCACCCTCACCATCAACGGCCAGGAGGTGAAGGCGGCTCCTGGCGAGACGGTGTTGCACGTGGCTCGACGTCTGGGGGTCGACATCCCCACGCTGTGCCATGACGATCGGCTCGAGCCGTACGGAGCCTGCCGGCTCTGTCTGGTCGAGATCGAGGGCGCACGCGGGGCGGTGCCCGCCTGCGCCACCAAGGTCGGTGACGGCATGGTGGTGCAGACCCACACGGAGAAGATCCGCAAGTTGCGCAAGTTCGTGCTCGAGTTGCTCTTGTCGAACCACCCGCTCGATTGCCCCGTGTGCGAGGCGGCCGGCGATTGCCGGCTGCAGGACTACGCCTACGAGTACGAAGTCAACATGAGCCCGTGGGGCTGGAGTCCGCTGCAATTCGAGACGCGTGACGACCACCCCAACGTGGCCCGGAATCCCAACCGCTGCATCTTGTGCGGTCGCTGCGTGCGTATCTGCCGCGACGTCATGGGCATCGGCTGTTGGGGCTTCACCAATCGGGGCTACGACACCATCATCGACACCCCTTACAACCTGCCCCTACAAGAGGTGGGCTGTGTCTCGTGCGGGCAGTGTATCAGCACATGTCCTGTGGGCGCGCTCAACTCTAAACGGAGTCGTTACGCCGCTCGTCACTGGCAGACCGAGAAGACCAAGTGCATCTGTCCGTACTGTGGCGTCGGGTGTGAGCTGATCATCCACACCGCCCGTGGCAAAGTGGTGCGCGTCACCGCCACCGTGGGAAGCGGTGTGAACAACGGCAACACCTGCGTCAAGGGCCGCTTTGGGATGGACTTCGTCAACTCTCCTGATCGGCTGACCACACCTCTCGTGCGCGATGAAGGTGGCGCTCTCGTGCCCACCACGTGGGACGTAGCCCTAGACCGCATCGAGCAGAACTTCAAGCGCGTCAAAGCGGAGAGTGGTGGAAGAGGCATCGCCGGTCTCGCTTCGGCCAAGTGCAGCAATGAGGAGAACTACCTTTTTCAGAAGTTCGTCCGCGGCCTCCTGGGCACGAACAACCTCGATCACTGCGCACGCTTATGACACAGCTCCACGGTCGCCGGTCTGGCGACAGCCTTTGGCAGTGGGGCGATGACCAACTCCATCAACGACCTCCACGAGGCCGATGTCATCTTCATCATCGGCTCGAACACCACCGAGGCGCACCCGGTACTCTCCCTTGAGGTGATCAAGGCTCTGCGTGAGGGCAAGACCCTCATCGTGGCCGACCCTCGCCTTATCGACGTGGCCCGGCGGGCGCATCTACACCTGCGGTTGAAGCCGGGCAGCAACGTGGCGCTGCTGAACGGCATGATGCGGCACATCGTCGACATGGGCTGGGAGGACAAGGAGTTCATCTCGGAGCGCACGGAGAACTACGAGGCCCTGCGCGCAACCCTCGACACCATGACGGTGGAGCAGGCAGCGCAGATCTGCGGCGTACCGGCCGACGACATCCGCAAGGCGGCGGAGATGTACGCCACGGCCGGGGCGTCCAACATCCTGTATGCCATGGGCATCACGCAACATCACACCGGCACCAATAACGTGCTGTCCGTGGCCAATCTGGCCATGTTGACGGGCCACATCGGCCGGCCGGGCACGGGCGTGAACGCCCTGCGCGGGCAGGTGAATGTGCAGGGAGCCTGCGACATGGGCGGCCTGCCCGACGTCTTCTCCGGATATCAGAAAGTCGACAATCCCGACGCCATCGCCAAGATGGAGGCGGCCTGGGGCGTCACGCTCGAAGATCGGGAGAAAGGCAAGAGCCTGATGGAGATCATGCGGGCCATCGACGACGGCGAGATCCGGGCTCTCTACGTGATGGGCGAGAACCCCGCGCTCTCCGATCCCGATCAGCACCACGTGGAGGCGTCTCTCAAGAACGTCGAGTTCCTGGTGGTGCAGGATATCTTCCGCACTGAGACGGCCGAGTATGCCGACGTGGTGCTGCCCGCAGTGTCGAGCGTGGAGAAGGTGGGCACGTACACGAACACCGAACGCCGGATCCAATTGAGTCATCAAGCCCTCGATCCCCAGGGGGACGCTCTGCCCGACTGGAAGATCATTCAGTTGGTGGCCAACCGCATGGGCGCCGATTGGGACTACCGCTCACCTGAGGCGATCATGGCGGAGATCGCGTCCGTGACCCCGCAGTATGGGGGGGTCACCTACGACAGACTCGACGTGATCCCCGACGTGGAGTTCGCCCAGACCGACGTCTGTGGTCTCCAATGGCCGTGTCCGACGGAAGATCACCCGGGCACACCCATCCTCCACACGCAGCAGTTCGCCCATGGCAAGGGTGTGTTCTCGGCCATCGAGCACGTGGCTCCCTCGGAGAACGTCAGCGACGACTATCCGTTCGTCCTTACGACAGGTCGGGAGCTGGTGCACTATCACACCGGCACGATGTCGCGGCGGGCTCCTGGGCTTAACGCGTTGGTGCTCACGGGTCGTCTGGAGATCCACCCAGACGACGCGGCGCGATTGGGCATCCAGGATGGCGCCTACGTGCGGGTCACCAGCCGGAGAGGCTCGATCGAGCCGCTGGCTTGGGTTACCGACCGCGTGTCACCAGGGTTGGTGTTCATGCCCTTCCATTACGCGGAGGCGCCGGCCAATCGATTGACCAACACGGTACTGGACCCGATAGCCAAGATCCCGGAGCTCAAGGTCGCGGCCGTCAATGTGGAGGCAATGGCGTGACGTCTGATTTCCGCTTTCTGAAGGCCTGCCGCCGCGAACCGGTCGACTGCACCCCAGGACCTCTTCCTCTCCGAGACCGCCCAGATGGCCGACGTTGTACTGCCCGGAGCTTCGTTCGCCGAGAAAGACGGCACTTTCACCAATACTGAGCGTCTGGTGCAACGGGTGCGGAAGGCCCTCGAACCTCTCGGCGACGCGAAGCCCGACTGGTGGATAACCGCCGAGATCGCCGGCTTGGTGCCGGCAACGGCGGCATCTCTTACGCGCGCCTCGAGCAGGGTGGCCTACAATGGCCGTTCCCGTCCCGCAGGGGGCGAAGTAGAGGCCCAAGTTCTGGTGACCGAGGCCTGCCCGCCTGGTACCGTGTCCATGTCGTTCCATTCCGCGGAAGTGCCGACGAACGTATTGACCTGCTCCGAGCTGGACCCCGTGGCCAAGATGCCGGCGACTAAGGTATGTGCGGTCCGTGGCCGCTCAGGCTCTGAGCTGAGCCAGCGGCTGCGTGACGACGAGAGTATCGAGGATACTGAGGAAATGCTCCACCACGTCCGGATCGAACTGAGTGCCGGCCATGCGCGATATCTCCATCCAGGCCTCTTCGAAATTCAACGCCGGCTTGTAGGGCCGGATGGCCGTCATCGCCTCGAAGGCGTCTACCACAGAGAGGATACGGGCGCCGAGGGGAATCTGGCTCCCCTTGAGGCCGTCCGGATAGCCCTGCCCGTTCCACCACTCGTGGTGATGTCGTACCGCGGCCACGATCTCCCAGGCGAAGCCCACGGGCTCGATGATGGTGGCACCGATGACCGGGTGGGTGCGGATGACGTTCCGCTCGCCGGCGGAGAGAAGACCGTCCTTGTTGAGGATGTCGTCGTGGATGCCGATCTTCCCGAGGTCGTGAAGGTAGCCGGCGATCTCCAGGTCTTCGAGTTCGGCATCCGAGAGCCCCATGCTGGCGGCGAGCTGCACTCCGTAGTAGGCCACCACCGTCGAGTGGCCCTGGGTGTAGCGGTCCTTCGCGTCGATGGCGGCGCCGAGGGCCCGTACCACGCGACCGTGCAGCTCGGAGAGCGTCTGGAACAGGGTGGCGTTGTCGATGGCCACGGCCGCTTGATTGGCGAGGGCGGCCACCAGGGCGGCCGACTCGTCGGTGAAGATGTGGCCGGGATCGGAGCTGTTGAGGTTCAGTACGCCCAGTACGGAGTCCTTGTTCTCTACGGGGATGCACAAGGCGACCTCAACGTCTCCGCGCCGGTAGTCGGCGAGCTCCGGATGGTTCTCGAAGTCGCGCGGGAGGATCAGCGGCATGCGGTTCTGGGCCACCCAACCGGCTACCCCGTCGGATATGGGCACCCGCTTGTCGAGCTGCAGCAGCCGGTGCTGCTCGATGGCCGCCATGATATGCAGCTCAGCGCCTGAGCGGCTCACCATCATGATGCTCCCCGAGTCAGCGCCAAGGACCCGGGCTGTGCTCTGGAGCAGAGTCTGGAGGATCTCGCGAAGATCGAGGGTGGAGTTCGCGGCCGAGCTGAAGGCGTAGAGGAGAGACATCTCCTCGAGGCGCGCCTGGATGGTGGTGGCGTTCTCCTGGAGCGTCTGCTCCGCGGATCCCACCTCCCGAGTGCATC
Organism: uncultured Gaiellales bacterium; assembly: GCA_964504825.1. GTDB lineage: Bacteria > Actinomycetota > Thermoleophilia > RBG-16-64-13 > RBG-16-64-13 > JAJZQZ01. Next base: position 4,987 of record CAZDGO010000001.1, on the reverse strand, counting down.
TGCGGCATGAACTCGAAGTCGATGTTCGGGTTCTATTGGTGGTAGGCGTCCGCGAGCAGCTCGATCAGGGGTTGGGCAGTGCCGGAGCCGGCGAGCGAGATGGTAGCGCCGGCAGCTGGAGTGCTGTCGGTGAGCGTGACGGGATCTGCGCCGCAGCCGGCGGCTAGGAGCGCGCTCAGCGTGATGAGGAACGCGAGGACGGCGGCCCGCCCCATGGTCCCTGCACCACCGGGTTGCATCCCGGTCCTGGTCGCCCGTACCGGGTAGGGGGTGGGTCGCGAGTGTTGTCTTTTCATCTTTTCACTGTCCCAGCGCTACTTGGTGATCAGACCGAACTCCATGGCCTTCATGACGGCCTCGGTCCGGCTGTTGACCTTGAGCTTGCGGTAGATGTTTGAGATGTGATTTGGGACGGTCTTGGTGGATATGAAGAACTCCCGCCCGATCTAGGGCGGGCTCTTCGGCGTGGCCTGCTGGCGTAGAATCTCGATCTCCCGGTCGGATAGGTTGAGGCGTTGCCGCTCAGAGGGGCTGACGATGGAGCCTCCGGCGGCCACCACCCTGATCGCGCGCGCGATCACCTTCACGTCGGGATAGTGCTGGGAGATCACAGCGGTGGCCTCGACGCCGTCCACCTCGCGCCCGGACGCCACCTGGGACATGATCGTGATGTCGGGCTCCAGGTCGAGGAGTCGCGCCGGCCCCTGTCGCATACCCGATTGTGCCGGCCTCATCGCCGGCCCACGGTGGCCGTTTGGCGGCGAACTACGCGGGGGGAGTCTAGACACGCCCGGAGCGCCTGAGCCATGGATCGGAACTCGCGGGTTCGCTCCCACGTCGTCATCCAGCCTTGAGCCGATGCACTCCTCGACAGGCACACGGAGAGCAGCCTGGGCGTCCGCGTTCATGACGATGATCCGCCCGGCGGCGTCGACCGCCATGAGGGCTGAGGTCACCTGATCGAGGAGGCGGCTCAGCATCTCCAGAGAGACGGCAGGGTGGGCGAGATCAATAGTCATAACCGGCCTTCGATAGTACCATATTGCACAAGGTCACCGAGGCGAAATGTCCTGCAACCCTCGGGGTCTCGGGCTGTCTACGCACTCGCTTTTCCGGGGCTTTTCGGGCGGCCTTTGGTGGTCTGAGATCATCCTTGACCCTGAAGCGGGCAGGAACGGCGTGATAACTTGGGAATAGGTTGTCCAACGATAGGAGGAGAGTCGACTGTGACTGACGTGGGGGATCACGTTGGCTCGCTGCCGCACCTGGTATCCTATTCCGCCCGCATGGAGATTCCCCGTGGCTCGGCAGGACAGTCGCGCGTCCGCCGAACCCGAGACGAAAGGACGCCGATGACACCCGACTACCGGTTCTTGAGGGCCTGCCGCCGGGAAGCTGTCGATTGCACGCCGGTCTGGATGATGCGACAGGCGGGGCGCTACTTGGAGGAATACCGGGCCATACGCGCCAAGCACTCGTTCCTGGAAATGTGCCGCACGCCCGAGTTGGCCGCCGAGGTCACCGTGCAACCTCTGCGCCGGTTCGACTTCGACGCGGCCATCATCTTCGCCGACATCTTGCTGCCGCTCCCGGGGATGGGCATCGACCTTACCTTCGCGAAAGGTGGAGGACCGGTCATCGGGAACCCTGTGCGGACCAGTTCTGATATTGACGCGATCACGATGCTCACGCCGGAGACCGACGTGCCGTTCCTTGCCGAAGCCATTCGGTTGGTGCTGCATGAGATCGATGGCCGCGCGCCTTTGATCGGTTTTTCGGGTGCACCGTTCACCCTCGCGAGCTACATGATCGAAGGCGGTGGTTCGAAGAATTTCGTAGCCACGAAGACCCTCATGTATGCCCAGCCCCGCGAGTGGCACCGGTTCATGGAGAAAGTCACGTCGAGCATCGTCTCCTACTTGCGCTACCAGATAGCGGCGGGTGTGCACGTCGTGCAGCTGTTCGACAGTTGGGTGGGCATCCTGTCGCCGGGTGACTATCGCGAGTACGTGCTGCCCTACAGTACCCGCGTGATGGAAGAGCTGGCCGACACGGTTCCGATCATCCATTTCGGCACCGACACCGCGACCTTGCTTCCACTGATGCGGCAGGCCGGAGGAGACGTTTTGGGGGTCGACTGGCGGATGGACCTGACGGATGCCTGGCAGCTACTTGGCCCTGACGTGGGTGTGCAGGGCAACCTTGATCCGATAACGCTGTTCGCGCCGCCAGATGTGATCGAGGACAAGGTCGAAGCGGTGCTCGCCTCCGCGGCGGGCAGACCCGGGCACATCTTCAATCTGGGACATGGTGTCTTGCCCGAGACGCCTCCGGAGAGCGTGGCCGTCATGGTGGACGCCGTGCACCGTATGAGCGCGCGGTAAGCCAGGCACTTGTGGGACATGCCGTGGCAGGCGGGCCTGTGGCCGTGCTGGTGCTCGCCTACGGCGGGCCCAAGCATCTGGACGAGGTGAAGCCGTTCCTGGCTCGGGTCCTGGTGCCGCGCGTGCCGAGCGCGCAGATGGTGGAGCGGGCGCTTGCCCGCTATCGGGCCATCGGCGGGGCATCCCCTCTGGCGGAGAACACGTTCGCCCAGGCTTCGGCTCTCGACGCCTACCTCCGTGGGCCGGGTGCCGCCGGGCTGGCCGGAACTGACGGCGAGCCGCCGGAGGTGGGCACCTTCGTAGGCATGCGCTTCACGGAACCTTCCATCTCGCACGCCGTGGAGCAGGCGCTCGACTTCGGTAGAGGTCGGGCCGTGGCCGTCATCCTCGCTTCACACCAATCTGCCCGCGCGACCGGAGGCTACGTCGCCGATGTGGAGGCGGCCTGTTCCGCCCTCGGCGACCCCACGCCGGGCCGGGTGCGGTTCGTCGCGCGCTGGCATGCGGCTCCTCTGTTCCTCGAGGCGCTGGCCGAACGAGTGCGCGAGGTGCTCCCACTGAGCGACGGTGGAGAGCGGAGCGACCTTTCGGTTTTCTTTACCGCGCACAGCCTGCCGATGGAAGGGGGGGAGCGTGACGCCGACTACGAGTCGGCGCTCCTCGAGACCGCTCGGGGCGTCATGGCCCTGGTCGGCCATCTGCCCTGGCGGCTCGCCTACCAGAGCCGCAGCGACCGCCCTGGTGTGAAATGGCTCGGCCCCGATGTCGCGGACGCACTCGCCGAGGAGGCGGCGGCCGGCAGGCGAGAGGTGGTGGTCGTACCGCTGGGGTTCGTCTCCGAGCACCTGGAGACGCTCTACGATCTAGACGTAGCCCTCGCCGCCCGGGCCGCCGAGTTGGGGCTGGGCTTCCGCCGAGCCTCAACGGTGCAGGATTCGCCCCGGTTCATAGAAACTCTGGCTGTGGCGGTCGCGCAACAGGTGGTCGAAGCGGGCGAGGAAGCGGCGTGATCGGTCCGGAGCCTTCGTCCCCGCCGCGGCCCCTTGCCCTCTTGGTCGTAGGCGGGGGAGTGGGTGGGATGGCGGCCGCCTACGAAATCGGACGGGAGGCCGCTCGCCGAAACCTCGATGTGCAGGTCACCGTACTCGAGACTCGTGAGCGTGTGGGCGGGAGCGTACTGACCGAGCGGGTCGACGGGTGCATCGTCGAAGGCGGCCCTGATTGCTTTGTCAGCGAGAAGCCATGGGCCATCGAGCTGATCGAGGAACTGGGGCTCGGCCGGCGCCTCGCCGGCACGAACGACGCCCGCCGACGCACGTACGTACTCTGGAAAGGGAGACCGCATCCTCTGCCTGATGGGTTGATCCTTCTCGTTCCCACGCGGATCATGCCGTTCATCACCACCCGGCTCTTCTCGTGGCCCGGCAAGATGAGGATGGCTCTCGACTTGGTCCTGCCACGCCGGACCGATGGTGCGGATGAGACCCTCGGCGATTTCATCCGTCGGCGGCTGGGGCACGAAACCCTGGACAAGCTGGGCGAACCACTCGTGGCGGGCATCCACAGCGGCGACCCCGAAACCATGAGCATCAAAGCGACCTTCCCGCGTTTCGTCGACATGGAACGAGAGGATCGCAGCCTGATCGTGGCCATGCTGAAGCGGATGAGGGCCGTGCGGACGGCTCGGGCGTCGGCCGTCGCCTCGGCGTCGAACGTCCCGGCCCGGCCACCGCGCACCATGTTCATGACTCTTGACGAAGGCCTCGGGGAATTGATAACGGAACTGAGTCAACGGGTCGGCGCAGCCGCGCTGCGCACATCCGAGTCCGTGAACAACCTCTCGGCTGGCCCCGATGGCGGCTGGACGGTGCGTACCGTCGCCGGTGCGACGCATGAGGCCGACGGGGTCATATTCGCTACCCCGGCCTACGCTACGGCGAAGATACTCAGAGGGGTCGATCCAGTGCTGGCCGGCGAACTCGACGCGATCCCATACGTGTCCTCGGCGACCGTGACGCTGGCCTATCCGGCATCTCTGTTCCCGACTCACCTCGACGGATTCGGACTGGTGATCCCCAAGGGTGAGCAGAGGCGCGTCAAGGCGTTCACCTGGGTCACCTCGAAATTCTACGGCCGCGCACCTGCCGACGTCGTGTTGATGCGCTGCTTCATCAGAGCCACGGCAGGTGAGACCGACGGTCTGAGTGAGGAGGATATGGCGGAGATGGCCCGCGCGGAGCTGGCCGACATCCTGGGCGTATCGATGCCGCCGCTGTGGTCGCGTGCCTACCGGTGGGACCGCGCCATGCCGCAGTACGTGGTGGGACACCTAGAGCGCGTGGAGCGCATTGACGCACGGCTGGCCGGTCTCTGCGGCGTACGTGTGGCAGGTGGAGCCTACAAGGGCTCGGGCATCCCCGACACGATCCGCTTCAGCCGCGCACAGGCACGGGCACTCCTCGACGATCTGACCGGCTCTACGGCGGGCTAGCCGCTCGGGCCAGCCGGCACCGCGGTTGCCGGCTCGGGATCCTGTACCCCGATATCTACAAGGTGCAGGTGCAGGCGATCATCGAGGCGGCGTGCAACGTGAAGAAGCGAGG